>NZ_CBFHWH010000126.1:0-4343 GCF_965659035.1 Aequoribacter sp.
ACAATTTACACCGTGTTGTTCTGTTCCGAGATGGCGAAGCACGCACGAGTCAAGTCATTCCGTACTCCATTTTAGAAAGTCATGACCCCCGAGACTTGTGGCGGTACATGGATAACTACGAGCAAACCACCGGCGGCAAGGCTTTAGCAATCCCCCATAACGGCAACGTCAGTAACGGGCGCATGTTTGCGCTGACACAATACGACGGTAGTGCAATCGACAATGCGTATGCCAGTGCTCGTGCGCGCTGGGAACCAGTGGTTGAAGTCACTCAAATTAAAGGTGATAGCGAGACGCACCCGTGGCTGTCGCCCGATGACGAGTTTGCCGATTACGGCACTTGGGACAAGGGTAATTTGGGCGGCAATGCACAAAAAACCCCCGACATGTTGCCATATGAATATGCGCGCTCGGCTTTGAAATTGGGTTTGCAAATTGACCAGCAGGTGGGTGCAAACCCGTTCAAGTTTGGCATGATTGGCTCGACCGATGCACACACCAGCTTGGCGACAGCGGATGACAATAACTTTTGGGGTAAAGCGGCGAATTACCACCCTGGATCAGAAAAGCGGACGAGCGGTCCCTTTATGATTGTTCGCGCTCCTCGAGCTGATTCGCAGCCAATTGACTGGTCCGATCAAACGGTAGGGCCCAATGACACGGTAATCCAGTCATGGGAACAAGTCGCCTCGGGTTACGCCGCCGTCTGGGCGACCGAGAACACGCGCGAGGCTATTTTCGATGCCATGCAGCGCAAAGAGGTCTACGCTACGACGGGCCCAAGAATGAGCGTTCGATTTTTCGCCGGTTGGAACTTAGACCCTGATAAAGTCGAGCAGGCCGACGGTATTGCCTACTTGTACGAGCAGGGCGTACCCATGGGCGGCGAATTGCAAGCCAAGGGTGATGAGCGTCCCATGTTTTATGTGGCGGTACAAAAAGACCCGGAGGGTGCCAATCTTGACCGTGTTCAGGTCGTTAAAGGGTGGTTAGACGCGAACGGGCAATTGCGCGAAAAAGTGTTTGATGTGGTTTGGGGTGGCGATCGACAGATCGTAAATGGCCGTCTGGAGCCTGTACAAAGCACAGTAAACCTTCAATCCGCTTCGTATGCCAATACGGTGGGTGCTGAGTATTTAAGCACCCTGTGGTCAGACTCTGAGTATCAGGCCAGCGAGCGCGCGTTTTACTACGTGCGGGTTCTTGAGATTCCCACGCCTCGCTGGACAGCTTATGATGAGGCTACGCTAGGTGCTGATCATCCAGAAGAGGCTGAGCGAGTGCATCAAGAGCGTGCTTATACTTCGCCGATTTGGGTGAATCCTTAGGCGGAGTATACCGTGAAGTGCGGCTTAGGCTATTTCGAAGGCGAGATGGCCAACGTCGACGGTTTCGTTAAAAAATCACATGAATTCAAATTTTTTGGCAACGTTTTGCCACGAACGCAGGTATTAGTTATTGAGTACCACTAATACGCGTTGCGACCGAGGCTAACATGCGCTGCACTATTGATGTATTGGGTCCTATTCTGGCCATTGTGTGTGTTGTAGGTGTACCTATGGCGCTGGTTTGGATGGGCCTGCTCCGCGCAGTACTGTTAAGCACCGGTCACACGCTGTAAACCCTAAAGTGAACCCTGTGAGGAAATGTTATGACGAATTTTTTTGAAGGTATTATCCCCATTTTTGCGATCGTTTTTGTATTTGGCATGCCTGCAATGATTGTCTGGATTGCGCTGAATTTTAGTAATAAAAAGCGCGAGCAGTTTCATTCCTCGCTTCAAAAGCTGATCGATAGTGGGCAAGAGCTAACGCCTGATTTGCTGCAAAGCATTCCAGGCTACGTGGAAGAGGAAAAGCCTATGAACGATATCAAAATTGGCGCGATCTTGATCGGCATCGGTTTGGGTGTTGCGATCATCGGTAAAGTGGGCCTAGGTGCCAATGTGGTTATGAGTGCCGGCTTATTGGTGGCATTATTGGGACTCGCCTTTTTCGGCTACGGCATTTACGATAAAAAGCAAAACCCAGAATCAGAGTAAACATGGAATCGGATATCGATTTGATCAACAAGACCCTAAGCGGTGGCAGCCATCACTATGGGGTCCTGATTCAGCGATACTCCGATTATCTGTTTGGTTTGGGTATGCGTTTAACCGCTGGCAATCGGGCTTTGGCCGAGGACATATCACAACAAAGCTTTCTAAAGTCGTACACTTATCTAGCAAGCTTTGATACCAAAAAAAGCTATAAGCATTGGCTTACGGGTATTGCTGTGAACTGTTTTCGCGACGCGGTAAAAAAAGAGCAAACCTACACTGAGCTAGAGACGATAGACGAGCCGGTCTATGCCCCGGATCTGAGTGAAGACGGCGAGTTCTTCCGTCTGATCAAACCGCTCGATCCAGAGCATCGATCCTTGTTTACCCTTCGGTATGTCTACGACCACAGCGTCGATGAAATCGCTCAGTTGACCCAGCTCAACGCTGGGACCGTAAAATCAAAACTGAGCCGTGCCATGGAGGTTTTACGACAGTGTCATACGTAAATTTAGTCAGCCTATATTTTGCGGGCAGTCGAGGTGATTACTATGCGATCTATTGAAGACATCATCGCCCAAGAAAAAGACGTGCAGTACCAGCAGCGCAATAAAGAGTTGTTTAGCTACTATACGCTGACCTTAATCAATCAAGATCAAGCGGCGAGGCGATTGCGTCGGCGGCTTAAGCTAACCCTATGGTTCATGTTGCCCGCACTGATTGGGTTGTTACTGAGTCCAGCGACGGGCTGGCTCATGACGTCATTCGAGGCATTTTCGGGTGTCAGTTTTGTTCGGGTACTCGTCATGGCGGTGGCCAGTTACGCGCTCGCCGGTGTCTGCGTTTTGGTGCTTAAAAGAACACACGTATTATGACGTGTCTTTCGGGCTCGCTACCGCGACCAATGAACCTGGAATGAGGCGTCTTGTGGCTTTGCGACTATCGCTCGCCTGTCTGAATGGACAGACTAGAACGCTTGCCGTTCGCCGATCTGCAATATCAGGGGGTTTGGCTTACTGGTCGTGCTTTGTAACGCGGCCTCAAAGCGGATCAGTGGCTCATCGAGGGGTTCGTCCGACAGGTCAAAGGTGCCGTAATGAATGGGTAAGATTTTTGACGCTTTAAGATCTATACCTGCTTGCAGGGCCTCTTCTGGATTCATGTGCGAGCTCGCCATCATAGCCCGAGGCTGATAAGCGCCAATGGGTAAAGCCACTAAATCAAACGGGCCTAGCGTTTCACCGATCAGCGAATAGCCCGAAAAATAGGCAGAGTCGCCACCAAAGTAAAACCGCTTATTTGCGCTCGATACGGCCCAAGAAGACCACAATGCTTGGCGCGTATCACCGATGCCTCGTTTACTCCAGTGCTGAGCAGGCAGAGCGGTAATCGTTAGCATGCCCTGTTGTATTTGTTCGCCCCAGTTCAGTTCCAATACGTTGTTAATGTTGTGCTTTTTAAGAAGTGCAGCATTGTCTGAAGGTACAATAAACGTGGCCTCCGGGAAACGCAGGCTCAGCCTAATTAGGCTTGGTAGGTCCAAGTGGTCGTAGTGGTTATGCGATATCAAAACAAAGTCGATGTCGGGTAATTGCTTGATCGTGATGCCCGGTTGTACGAAGCGCGATGGGCCCAAGGGTGGCACCGGACTAGGCGTATTTGACCAAATGGGGTCTGTTAAAAAGTTCGTGCCCTGCATCGAGACCAATAGCGTGGAATGACCTATCCACTGCACAGAGTCTTCGTTCAGTGCGTAGGGTTCTGATGCTGGGTATATTGGCGCCGCGCCCTCGCTTGACCGAAATGGTGTGGCGATACGACGGGCAAAAAAACCAAGCCGCGTCCACAAGGATCCATGTGAGGCCTCTTCGTCGAGATTTTGGTAGCGCCCCTGTTCGTCCTTCTGCGCCGCTGCAATGAAGTCCAGTTTGGTGGGTTTATTTGGGGTTAATGTAGTCTGAGGCATTGTAGAAGGCTCGAGAGAGTTTGATTGTGCCGCGTAGGCGCTAAGCAATAACACTACACATAGGGATCGCATCATGGGATAAAGTCCAAATTGTTACAGTGAATACGGCATAAGGCTGAGTTTGGGTCGTTTTTTGGGTGGGTAGGCTGGACCGTTTCGACGCGCCCACCGGCCCGGCTAAGCGTGTGTAAAGCCTTGCGCCCTTGTGCTAACGTAGTATTTTGTCACTGGATTGATAGCGTGATCGAGACTAAGTTACCCAGCGTAGGCACAACAATTTTTACCAAGATGTCCGCCTTGGCACAGGCCTGCGGCGCTTTAAATTTGTCTCAGGGCTTT
>NZ_CBFHWH010000127.1:0-2117 GCF_965659035.1 Aequoribacter sp.
AACATACGAAGAGGATTTACTGGCCGCTAAAATCATTGTTGATTATGAAAAGCGCAAAGCAATGATCCTTAAACAGGTACAAAACCTGGCCGCTACTTATTCGGCTGCTGCACAAATTGACGACGATTTACTCGACGAGGTCACCGCCTTAGTCGAATGGCCCGTCGCCTTATCTGGTGAATTTGATCGCGACTTTTTGCGGGTCCCGTCGGAAGCACTCATTGCATCAATGAAAGAGCACCAAAAATACTTTCACCTGCAAGACTCAGAGGGCAAGCTGTTACCTCGCTTTATCACGGTTGCTAACATCGAAAGCCCTGAGCCCGAACGGATCGTGCACGGCAATGAACGCGTCATTCGCCCACGACTAGCTGACGCTGCTTTCTTTTACGATACCGATTTAAAAACCCCGTTAGCCGACAGACGAATCGTTCTAGAAAAGATGACATTCCAGCACAAGCTCGGGTCCGTATACGATAAGGTCGCCCGAGTAGCCTCTTTGGCGTCATTCATCGCAACAAAAATTGGCGCCGACGCCAGCATTGCAGCCCGTGGTGCCGAGTTAGCAAAATCAGACCTAGCATCAGAACTCGTGAACGAGTTTCCGGAACTGCAGGGTATCGCTGGCGCTTACTACGCTCGAGCAGAAGGCCTGGGCGATGAAATTGCCAACGTCATCGAACAGCACTATCTCCCCCGATTCGCAACGGACGTCCTGCCGGATAACCTTGAAGCCACTGCCGTCGCCATAGCAGACCGCTGTGATACCTTGGCGGGCATATTCGCGATTGGAGAAATTCCATCAGGCTCTAAAGACCCCTTCGCACTCCGCCGAGCGTCATTGGCCGTGTTGAGGTTAATTATTGATAACAACCTCAACCTAGACTTAGCGGAACTGTTTTCTGAAGCACTGAATCGATTGCCCTTTGACGTACCGCCGAACACTCTCGAAAGCCTCATCGCATACCTTAACGAACGATACTACGCTCGTTACGAAGCTCAAGGGATCCCCATTACCACTATTCGTGCCGTAATTAACCAGGGTGTCAACGAACCGCTTGATTTCCAGCGCCGGCTCAACGCTCTTGTGGCTTTTTCAGATATGCCAGAGGCTTTGGTGTTAGCGAGTGCTTACAAACGTGTAAGTAATATTCTTGCAAAGGCAGACGCTGTCAAGCCAGCCTACATCGACGAGCTACTAGTTGAAACCGCCGAACACGTTCTGGCTAAGGCGCTTCAAGCGCTCAAACCAGCACTAGACAAAGCGATCAGCACTAAAGATTATTCTGGGTATTTGACACATTTAGCGTCTTTACGCCAACCCGTTGATGTCTTTTTTAACGAAGTCATGGTTAATGCGGAAGACGCCAAATTAAGACAGAATCGCTTGGGGTTGCTCGCGACTTTAGCCTCTTTATTTGGAGCTGTCGCAGATTTAAAAGAGCTGGTTATTTCTTAAGCAATCACAGCGCACTAGAGAATCCATACTGTGACGCCAAAAAAAAACCCCGCGACAGAAGCGGGGTTTAAAAAATCTATTTCCTAAATTGGTTAAACGTCCAGGTTTGCAACATTCAAGGCATTTTGCTCGATGAACTCGCGACGTGGCTCTACTTGATCACCCATCAATGTAGTGAACATTTGATCAGCCATAATCGCATCTTCAATTGTAACCTGCAGCATACGGCGAGTTTCTGGATCCATCGTGGTTTCCCATAACTGTTCAGGGTTCATTTCACCCAGACCCTTATAACGCTGGATGCTGTAGCCTTTTGCGGCTTCGGTCATTAACCAAGCTAGAACCTCGGTAAATTCGCGAACAGGCTGTGATTTATCGCCTCTACGAATTGCACCCTCGGGGCCAATCAAGTCGCCCAAGGTCGCACCCAACGCCGTGAGCTGTCGATATTCTGCCGAACCAAAAAAGTCTCGGCCCAACACCGTTTCATACTCAACACCGTGGTTGTAAAACTTTACCACCGGCAAATAAAGGTTACGCTCTTGGTCTTTGCGTACATAAACGGAGTATTCACTACCATTTACGGAATATCGCTGTAAGCGATCGCTCAGGTCTGCACCAAACTTTTGCACGCTTTGTTCATTCGCCATAGCATCCA
>NZ_CBFHWH010000127.1:2124-4247 GCF_965659035.1 Aequoribacter sp.
ATTTACGGAATATCGCTGTAAGCGATCGCTCAGGTCTGCACCAAACTTTTGCACGCTTTGTTCATTCGCCATAGCATCCACAGTAAGGACTTCGCTATAAACCAAACGCCACAGTACGTCATGGGTATACAAGCGCGCGAGGCGTGAAATGGTTTTATCGACCGCTCTGTACTGCTCGACTAGCGCTTCAAGTGCTGCACCCGCAATTGGAGGAGCCTCTGGGTCCGTGATCAGAGCCGCATCTTCCAACGCCGACTGTGTTAAAAACGCGTTCAGCGCATCATCATCTTTTAAATATTGCGACTGTTTTCCTTTGCTAATTTTATACAGTGGTGGCTGCGCAATATAAATGTGGCCGCGCTCAATAAGCTCACGCATATGCCTAAAGAAAAACGTCAAAAGCAAGGTTCGAATATGCGAACCGTCAACATCTGCGTCCGTCATAATGATTATGGAGTGATATCTAAGCTTTTCAGCATCGAATTCTTCTTTACCAATTCCACAACCTAAGGCTGTTACGATGGTTCCGACTTCTGCGGAGCCGAGCATCTTGTCAAAGCGCGCTTTCTCGACATTAAGGATCTTACCCTTAAGTGGCAAAATGGCTTGAAACTTACGATTTCGACCTTGCTTAGCGGATCCGCCAGCAGAATCCCCTTCTACAAGGTAAATCTCTGACAATGCAGGATCTTTTTCTTGGCAATCCGCGAGCTTTCCTGGCAGACCGGCAATATCCAATGCGCCTTTACGACGCGTCATCTCTCGAGCCTTACGTGCCGCTTCTCGTGCTCGAGCAGCATCTAGCATTTTACCGACAATAATAGTCTTCGCGTCACCTGGGTTTTCAAGAAGGTAATCGTTCAAACGCGCAGCCATAGCTTGTTCAACGGCTGTTTTCACTTCAGAAGACACCAATTTCTCTTTGGTCTGCGACGAAAACTTAGGATCTGGGACTTTAACTGAAATAATGGCTGTTAGACCTTCACGCGCATCGTCGCCCGTTGTGCCAATCTTAGCTTTCTTACCTAAGCCTTCACGCTCGATATAAGAGTTCAGTCCGCGGGTTAGCGCGGCTCTAAAACCTGCCAAGTGTGTACCGCCATCTTTTTGCGGAATGTTATTGGTGTAGCACAAAAGATTTTCTTGGAAAGAGTCATTCCACTGCAGGGCAACCTCAACAGCTACTCCTGTTTCCTCATCTCCTTCGTTAGCAAAATGAAACAACTTATTAATGGGTGTCTTGTTGCGGTTGAGGTAGTCGACAAAAGCCCCTAAGCCACCATCATAATTATATGTCTCACTCTCACCAGACCGTTCATCCGTTAATCTAATGTTCACGCCAGAGTTCAAGAACGCCAACTCACGAAGACGCTTCGCTAAAATATCAAAATGGAATTCAATATTGCTGAAGGTCTCTGGCGACGGCGAAAAACGCACAGTTGTTCCCGTGTTTTGAGTTTCGCCAACTACTTCAAGGGGTGCTTGTGGCACACCGTGCGCGTAGTGCTGCTCAAACACCTTACCTTGGCGGCGTACTGTAAGCGTTAGTGAAGACGACAGCGCGTTTACCACCGACACACCAACACCATGGAGCCCACCAGAGACCTTATAGGTATTATCATCAAATTTACCGCCCGCGTGCAGTACGGTCATAATCACTTCGGCAGCTGAGACGCCCTCTTCATGCATCTCTGTCGGTATTCCGCGACCGTCGTCAGAGACGGTAATCGATTCATCAGGGTGAACGACAATATCGATTGTCGAACAGAATCCGGCCAATGCCTCATCAATGCTATTATCAACGACCTCAAATACCATGTGGTGCAAACCGGTGCCATCATCCGTGTCACCGATATACATTCCTGGGCGCTTTCGCACGGCATCCAGGCCCTTTAACACGGTAATACTTGAGGAATCGTAATTTTGATTCGACATAAAAGAGGCAACCCTATGTGAAAAACAACGGTGATTATAGCACGTGTAGGCTCAATTGGGTGCTATTCGGCAGCACAGACTCGGCCGTGTTCCACGTGGAACACCTTGAAGTCCTGTGTAGATAGTGCGCCCAATAACGGGTGAAGTGGCTGTAGCGCCGTTGACGTCGCGAACACCTGCACGCCACC
>NZ_CBFHWH010000128.1:0-3983 GCF_965659035.1 Aequoribacter sp.
TCTCAGACCGGCTAACCACAAACAAAAAAGGCCCGTCTAACGACGAGCCTTTATTTGTTTGGTGGGCCGTGCTGGATGGATTCGAGCCTGACTTGCGTCAGCCTCTCACCCCAATGGGGCGCCGTCGCTGCGCTCCCGCGTCCAAACCGCTTAAACGCAGTTTGTCGAAATGGTTCTCATCTCAGACCGGCTAACCACAAACAAAAAAGGCCCGTCTAACGACGAGCCTTTATTTGTTTGGTGGGCCGTGCTGGATTCGAACCAGCGACCAATTGGTTAAAAGCCAACTGCTCTACCAGCTGAGCTAACGGCCCGGAGGAGGCGCGAATTTTACTGGTTTACGCGAAAAACTCAAGCCCCTAAGTAAAGAAAAAACGACTAAAAGAATTTATGCCAACTTGTACCGTGTTGGATCGGCAACACCGGCGGACTCAAAGCCCTCTCTACGCAAGCGACAACTGTCGCACAATCCACACGCGCGACCTTCATTATCGGCTTGATAGCACGAAACCGTCGCACTGTAGTCAACGCCTAGCTGACTGCCTCGCTGAATAATTTCAGATTTAGATAAGTTCGATAAAGGCGCCTGAATACGCAAATGATTGCCCTCAACACCTGCCTTGGTCGCAACATTGGCCAGTGATTCGTAAGCCGTAATGAATTCAGGCCGACAATCGGGGTAACCTGAATAATCCACAGCATTTACGCCAATAAAAATATCCAGCGCACCAAGGACTTCGGCCCAGCCTAAAGCAATCGACAAAAAGATCGTATTGCGCGCTGGCACATAAGTAATAGGAATACCTTCGGTTGGCGACTCCGGCACCGCAATAGCGGTGTCTGTTAACGCGGATCCGCCGATAGAATCCAAGTTCAAAGTCACCACTTTGTGAGTCACATCAGGGTAACCGGCCGAAATGCGCTCCGCCGCAATGAGCTCAGCCCGGTGGCGTTGCCCGTAGTCGAAACTAAGTGTATAGCACTCAAAACCTTGAGCATACGCCATAGCCAGCACGGTAGCCGAGTCCAAGCCTCCCGAGACCAAAATCACGGCTTTGGGTTTTGCATTAGCGTCCTGGTTCATCATTCCAAAGTAATTTGTGTAGCTGTAACTGAAAACGCACTGGGAGTCGATCGGCCAAAATCCAGTCAGCCAACTGAGTGGGGGTTAACTTGCCGTGCACCGGGGAGAACAGTATGTCGGATACTCGCCCGACCAGACCGAGTTCGTCTAATTTGAATCGGGCCCAATCGTAGTCCTCACGATCGGTAATCACGAACTTAACCTGATCATGCGCGTTTAATAACGCAATATTCTCGTAGTCATTCCTGTGAGACTCGCCAGAGCCTGGGGTCTTTAAATCCAAGACCTTAACCACGCGCGCATCTACGTCTGCGACCGACAAAGCACCCGAAGTCTCTAGAGAAACTTCATAACCTTCATCACAGAGCATTTGCAGCAAAGGCCAGCAATTGGGTTGAGCCAAGGGTTCACCCCCGGTGACCGTCACGAAACGCGTATTAAACGCCGCAGCTTGTTCCAAAATATCGCCTAACGCAATTTGTGTACCGCCATGAAAGGCATACTCGGTATCGCAATAGACACAGCGTAGCGGACAACCCGTTAGACGGATAAAGACGGTAGGCAACCCTAAAGTACGAGTCTCGCCCTGAAGACTGTAAAAAATTTCGCTAATGCGCAAGGTCTGGTTTTGGGGGGTGCTCGACTGATTCACGCCCAAGGTTGATGCGTGATTCATTTTAGTATTTGTCAGCCAAAAACTTTTTTGCAAGTTCGGCCACGGGCTGTTTCGGGTAAGTCGCTACAACCGCCTCAAGCATAGTCTTGGCGCGCTCGGCATTGCCTTTAGCATAATATACCGTAGCAAGTTTAAAGCTCGCATCGGGCACCTTATTGTGCTGCGGGTACAAATCTAACAATAACTGAAAAGCTTGGCGCGACAGCTCTAAATTTGGCTGTTCAAGCACCAAATACAATTCACCAAGCCAGTAGTGCGCGTTGGGAGCATACGCGCCATTTGGGTAGTCCAACAAAAACTCATTAAATGAGGCGACAGCATCATCAAACTTGCGGTCGTACACCAACTGGCGTGCGGCTAGGTAGACAGGTTCTTCCTTCGCATCAGCCAATGGGGTAGCAGAATCGGACGCTGTGACGGGCGACGAGGCAACCTCTTGCATTACTGCTTTGGATTGCGCTGGAACCGTTGTGCTGACTGCGCCGCCAGCAAGTCGCCGATCGATATCCATGTAGCGTTCAAGGCTTTGTTGTTGCAAGGTTTTTATCTGATAGGCCTGCTCTTCCACCAGGCCGTTTAAACGACGGACTTCCTCGGCCAAACGTTGAACCTGAACGAACAGAGATCCTGGATCTGAGGCCGCGTTGGTCGCGTTATCCTGCACCAATACACTCGGCTTAGTGGTTGCGATCTGGCCATTGAGACCGTAGCTTACCGACCCTTGCGGCACAGCCATAGGACGGACGACTTCCCCCTCGTCGGGCTGCGCTTCCGACACCAGTGGTGCGGTACTGGGGCGAGAGCGTTCCGACTCAAGATCAATAAAATCTTGAGCCAAAACGCCAACACTGAAGAATAACGCGCTTAACGCTCCGAGTGCTTTTTGCATTTTTAACGCCGCTTACTTGATCTCGACACGACGGTTTTGTGACCAACTCACTTCGCTTGAGCCGTACGACACGGGCTTCTCTTCACCGAAGCTGATGCTCTCTAAACGGTAGCCGGGGATGCCTTTGACCATCATGTAATCGCGCACTGCGTTAGCACGACGCTCACCCAATGCCATGTTGTACTCGCGAGTTCCACGCTCGTCAGTGTGACCTTCGAGGCGCACCGATGCACCGGTGCTCTTAAGTAAAGCTACGTGCTTGTCCAAGACAGCGCGACCTGTGTCAGTTAAAGTCGAGCTATCGAACTCGAAATAAACAACGCTGCCGGCCATGCGCGCATCATCTTGCAAACGGCGAAGCTCCGCCGCTGCTTGGGCTTCAGCGCGCTCTTTAGCCGCTTGAGCTGCTGCCGCATCGGCCTCCGCTTGTGCTGCGGCTTCAGCTGCTGCTTGGGCTGCCGCTGCCTCTTGCTCTTTCGTGTCATTTCCAGCGCAAGCGGCTAGAAATACGCTTAAAAAAGCTACGGTGACTAACTGGCGAAATTGAGGAAGCTGTTTCATGCGATTTTCCTTTTCACGAAGGGTTTATTAATCAGTATCAATCAGGGTGTCTTAGGCAGGTAAGGTGACCACGAAGGTTCTCGAACCTCGCCATCACGCGCTGGAAGATTAAATCGCGCGCCACCGTCTACCGAGACTGCGGCTAAGATGCCTCGCCCCGCTTGTTTCGTTGCATAGAGTACCATAGACCCATTGGGTGCGATACTCGGACTCTCATCTAAATCTGTAGAAGTTAGCGCCGTTAAGCGACGTGTTTCTAGGTCTAATACGGCGATTTTATAGTCGCCGTCCTGCTGGTGTACTAACACCACATTGCGACCGTCTTGAGCAACTCGAGCACGAGCGTTGTAACTGCCCTCGTACGTTACGCGGTCGGTCAATCCCGTGACAAAATCGTAACGATAAATTTGAGGCCGACCTGGGCGGTCAGAGGTGAACAGCAATGACTTACCGTCGGGCATCCACGTAGGCTCGGTATCGATATCGTAATGCCGAGTGATGCGCTCTAGGGCATAGGTTTCTAGATCAAGCACGTAGATATCGGGGTTACCATCTTTCGACAAAACCATTGCCATGCGCTTACCGTCAGGTGACCAACTGGGTGAGCCATTGAGTCCCCTAAACGCGGTGAGCTGCTCGCGAGCACCGGTTTGAAGATTTTGCCGAAAAATCGCTGGACGCGAAGTTTCAAAAGACACATAAGCAATTTCGGTGGCATCAGGAGACCACGTGGGCGCCAAGATCGGCTCACGTGAAGCTAGCAAGACCCGCGG
>NZ_CBFHWH010000129.1:0-3881 GCF_965659035.1 Aequoribacter sp.
GCCGAGCCCAATGAAATACTGGACCCGGATTTACAGATTATTATCGAGATGATGTCTTCGGCGTTTAACATGCCGTACGCCATGGGGCCAAATTTTAACTACGAACCTACCGCTGAAGAGTCGATCGAATCACTGGCCAGCGCTGCGGGTGTGGCGCCGGCAGAATACGCTTATGACTTGTTGCTGAAGAATGAAGGCACAGGGTTTATTTATTTCCCTTTGCTGAACTGGGCTGAGGGTAACTACAACTTCTTAGAAGACCCTTTGCATTCAGATGACTGCGTAAACTCCTTGTCCGATGGCGGTGCGCACTGCGGCACTATTTGCGATGCCGCGGCCTCCACCTACATGTTGCAACACTGGGTGCGCGATCGTCAGGGGCGTCGTTTATCGCTGGAATATGCCGTACAGCGTCAGTGCCGAGACACGGCGCGTCTTTATGGCCTCAATGATCGAGGTGTTATCGAGCCAGGCTATTTGGCGGATTTAAACATCATTGATCTGGATGCAATCAAGTTGGGTGAGCCTTGGGTCGCCGCCGATTTGCCCGCCGGCGGTAAGCGTTTGTTACAAAAAGCGGACGGCTACGTCGCCACCGTTAAATCGGGGATGGTGACGTTTAAAGATGGGGTCATGCAGGGTCCAACGCCGGGTGGTTTGATCCGCGGACCACAGCAACTGGCGTCGGGTTCGGCCACCAAAATTGCATGATCTTGCCCGGGCGATCGTCAGTGCTGAGCTAAAGATCGCTTTTACCGGACGAGTTTGTTAGGCGCCCTTGATTGTCGTCTGCTAGGGTCATCGGGTGGCTCTGGACTCCGTGATGTGTCGGCGCCGCTATATTTATGGGTCGAGCGTGAGCTAAACTTTGATCCGTGGACTTCTTCGAGGCGTAACAGAGGTATCTTCTGGCAGGATTTTCTGTATGAGGCTGGTTGAGTCTTTATCCTCGGTTTGGCGCAGTACAATGGTACGACGTCTTGTGTTCACGGTCGCGACCAGTCTGTTGATGCTCTCTGACGACTTGATCCAAAAGCTGTTCAATCCCAACAATCTTGCCCAATTTGAATTATCGTACGTGGTAACGATTGTCGTCATTAATGCTTTGTTATGGCTGACGCATCGCTGGTTTGCGCTGGTAGTGACAGCGTTGTTTGCTTCGATGCAGATTGCACAGCTCACGCATATCTCAGTAACGGGCACGCCTCTGGCACCCTATGATATCGGAAAGTTTTTCGAGGCCTCGGGCGAAATAGCCCTGGCGCTTTCCTATGGTTGGCAGGATCATATTTACCTATTAATTGTCTGGCTAGCCTCATGGGGCGCTGCTCTTTACATATTCGCACGCTTCGGTGGCAGCGTTAATCCTCGACCGAGCTGGGTGCCGCTGCTGCTGGTGGTGTTGATCTTGGGCTCTAAGCCCGAGCGCGCCACGCGCCGCGATATGATTGCCTTTATGCCGGGCCCCACTCGCAGTTCGTTGCACAATTCCATCAACGCTTTTTCGTATTATTTCACCCGCATGGCGGGGCGTGATCAGCAAGTCTTGCGTCCAGACTACTTGCCTTACGAGGTAAAACCGCGTGTTTCGGCGGGTGAGGCTCCCCAAAACATCATCTTGCTGTTGGTGGACTCGTTGCGCCACGATCGCTTGCAAGTTAACGGTTATGAAAGAGAAACGACGCCTTTCTTAGCGCAGTTAGACGCGCTAGGTGCACTGGAGACGCGAACTGGGCTTGCCTCCTCCGTAGCGACGGGGTCCTCGTTACCTTTGCTTTTGAATGTTGTTCGCGAGCCGGGTAACGTCCAAATGATTAATCAACACCGTGCTAATCTGTTTCGAAACGCGCAGCAGGCGGGCTATAAAACGTTTTGGCTGTCGACGCAGGAATCTAAGGTGCTGCACGCCCTGGGGGCTCGCTACATTGATGTGATCAAGACCCTTGAGGATGACCCTCTAGATATCAAAGTTCGTGGCGACAACGAGCTAGTCACTTGGCTAGAAGAAAAAGAGTGGGGCGAGAAAAATTTTGTGGTCATTTTATCTCGCAGTGTACATTCGCCTTACGAGGCAAATTATGCCAAGCCCGATGCTGTGGAAATGTGGTCAACTAAAGACCCTGATCTAGCATTCCCAGATCGGATGAACAACGCTTACGATAATGCGATTTTGTATTTTGACGGTATTTTAGAAAGAAAAATCGCCGAGCTAAAGCAAAGCTTGCCGGGGCACTCGGTGGTGGTTATTACAGCTGATCACGGGCAGATGTTGGGTGAGCAGAATGCCTGGGGTCACAATCGCCTACAGCCCGCTGTGGCATCGGTTCCGATACTCATGCATCAATGGGGTTTGGCGATGAATTCCCCGAGCCTGACGCTACCGGATAGTGATTACGTAAGTCATTACGAGCTTGGGGAATGGCTCTTAAACCTTATGCAATTCGAGTTGGTGAATCCGCAAAATGTCGCCAATGTGCACTATTTTCAGGGTGAGGATTTGTACCGAGATAATCTTTATCGCAGAGTACTCGAGGATCACCGAGGCTTCACTTTTTGCGACCTGAGTCAGGTCAGTCGTTACAACGACGTTTCGCAATGCCAGGCGACCCTGACGTCGGAGTAGTTTGCTCCGCCATCGCAGAATGATCCAGAGAGTTCGGTTTAGCGAAATTTTTACCACCCCTCTTGACACTTCAACAAATGTTGAATTAATGTGGGTACCAGTTTCAACAACTGTTGAAAGCGAACCATAAACATAACGAGTGAGGATGGAGTCATGAACACGCGAATGAAGTTGTCTGCCTTGGCGACAGCGGTGACCTTGGCGGTTACTGGTCAGGTTGCCAGCGCACAGAACACCGCAGAGAAAAAGCGTCAAGCAACCCTCGAAGTGGTTGAAGTTACGGCCCGACGCACCACCGAGAACCTACAGGAAGTGCCAGTATCAGTGACCTCATTGGGAGCTGAAGCTTTAAGCAATGCAGGCGTTTCGGTCCTTACTGAAGTCCAGCAGTTCTCGCCTAACACTACCTTGCAGAACAGTCGTGGTACCAACTCGACTCTGACTGCGTTTATTCGTGGTGTCGGTCAGCAAGATCCGTTGTGGGGCTATGAGCCCGGCGTAGGCATCTACATCGATGACGTTTACATGGCGCGCCCTCAAGGTGCAGTGCTGGATTTGTTAAACGTTGAGCGTATCGAAGTGCTGCGCGGCCCTCAGGGTACGCTCTACGGCAAAAACACCATTGGTGGCGCGGTGAAATACGTAACCAAACGTATGTCAGGTGACGCCAACGCGCAGGTGGATGTGACCGTGGGTTCTTACGGGCAGCAGGATTTGAAATTAACGGCTGAACTGCCTTTAATTAAAGATAAAGCTTACCTGGGTTTGGGTTATGCGGATCTGTCGCGAGATGGCTTTGGTGAATACTTGGTTATTGCCGAGAGCATGGGCTATCAAGACCCAGAAAACTACAACAAAGACCTCACGGCGATGCGCGCAACGCTAGAGTTAACGCCCACCGATAATCTGTTCATCCAGCTGACCTATGATCAAACAGAAGACGATTCAAACGCCAAAGGCGGCTACCGTCTGTTGCCAAGTTTGCTCACGAATGCACCTGTACCTGGCTCTGTATTTGATTCTTATACGTCGATGCCTACCGATAACTACGTCGAGCTTAAAGGCTTTGGTTTGACGGCTGAGTGGACTGTGTCAGATGAGCTCACCGTTAAGTACATCGGCGCGTCGCGCGAGAGCTACTCAGATACCAACATCGACTTCGACAATACGCCTTTAGATATTTTTGACGTGCCGGCGTTCTATGACGATGAGAACACCAGTCACGAATTACAGTTTAGCTACGCCAAAGAGGGCTATT
>NZ_CBFHWH010000130.1:0-3863 GCF_965659035.1 Aequoribacter sp.
GTCTCTGTTTGTTAGGGATTGAAAGACGTTTGCTTGAATCGCTTTGGCGGCGGTTATCTGCAGGCCAAAAAATGTTCGGGTATGGATTGGATCAAGCACCGTGGTGCGCGAAACCGTGCGTTCTAAAACAATGGCTTCCCGAGCGAGGTCTTCGATGGGAAGGTTGTGATGCCACTTATATTTGGCGACCTCGGGCATTAGCGCAAGGCGTTCACTCATGAGTTGGTAGAGCGTTTGTTCTGAGTCGTTATTCGCGAAGCTAGTCAGGGAGGTCAGCAAGCAGAATAAGAGAACCGTAATGTTCCGGGGTTTACGCATACCAAATGAATAACAGTCTGGGGAGAGCGCATGATACTAAACATGGGGTACTTGTCGACCTCTAACTGGACTGAGTGAGTGCCACGGCGATAAATACATGCAGACGAGTAGGCAAAAAAAAGCGGCCATTAGGGCCGCCTCAATGTGGATAGGATGGTATCGGCTTACTTAAGATCGAAACGATCGGCTGTCATGACTTTCGTCCATGCCGCAACGAAGTCGTTAACGAACTTTTCGCCACCGTCAGCAGCAGCGTAGACCTCGGCTATCGCGCGAAGCTCCGAGCTCGAACCGAACATTAGATCGACGGGCGTGGCCGTCCACTTAAGGGCGCCAGTGGAGCGATCTTTACCTTCGTAAATACCGGCCTCTTTAGCTGGCTTCCAAACTGTGGACATGTCGAGCAGGTTTGTGAAGAAGTCCGTGCTCAAAGTCCCTGGGCGGTCTGTGAATACACCGTGTTTGGCGCCAGCAGTATTGGCATCCAGAGCACGTAAACCACCCACCAGTGCGGTCATTTCAGGTACTGTCAGATTCAGCAAGTTAGCCTTGTCGATTATCATATTGACAGGCGATGACCAAGACGCATTGGTGTAGTAGTTTCTAAAACCGTCTGCGTTCGGCTCAAGCACAGCGAATGACTCAACATCGGTTTGTTCTTGAGTTGCGTCGCCTCGGCCCGGGTTAAACGGAACGTCAATGTCGTAGCCCCCCTGCTTAGCGGCTTCTTCAATCGCAACAGCACCACCTAGTACAATAATGTCCGCCAAGGAGATTTGTTTGCCGCCACGGGCTGACTTGTTGAAGTCGGCCTGCACCTGCTCAAGTTTCAGTAAGACGCCCGCAAGCTCCTCTGGATTGTTGGCTGCCCAGCTGCGCTGCGGCTCCAAGCGGATACGCGCGCCGTTGGCACCGCCGCGCATATCTGTGCCGCGGAAGCTAGAGGCTGACGCCCATGCCGTTTTGACCAGTTCCTGAGTCGACAATCCGGTATCAAGAATGGCTTTCTTGAGTTTCTTGATATCACGGTCACTGACCAACTTGTGGTCGACCGTTGGGATAGGATCTTGCCAAGTGAGAGTCTCGCTGGGTACATCGGTGCCCAAATAACGAGCCGCAGGCCCCATGTCACGGTGGGTCAACTTGAACCATGCTTTGGCGAACGCCAACTCGAATTCTGCCGGGTTTTCCTGGAAACGCTTCGAGATCTTGCGGTACTCAGGGTCCATCTTCAACGACAGGTCGGTAGTGAACATAATGGGTGCGTGACGCTTGCCTTCTACGTGCGCGTCAGGCACCAAATTTGCCGCTTGACCGTCAGCAGGGATCCACTGAATTGCACCCGCTGGGCTGCGAGTCTGTACCCACTCGTAAGCAAACAAGTTGTCTAGGTACTGTGTGGTCCAAGCGATCGGGTTCACAGACCAAGCGCCTTCTAAGCCGCTGGTGATGGTATCTTCGGCGTTGCCTTTTCCGCATTTGTTAGTCCAGCCCAAGCCCTGCTCTTCAATGGCAGCTGCTGCGGGTTCTGGGCCTACGCATTCCTCTGGACTCTTCGCGCCGTGCGCCTTACCAAAGGTGTGCCCCCCTGCAATCAAGGCAACAGTCTCTTCGTCGTTCATTGCCATGCGGCCGAAGGTCTCGCGGATATCTTTCGCTGCCAGTAGGGGGTCAGGGTTGCCATTGGGGCCTTCGGGGTTCACATAGATCAAGCCCATTTGCACCGCCGCCAATGGGCGCTCCAGCTCACGATCGCCATGGTAGCGTTTGTCATCTAAAAACTCGTTCTCAGGGCCCCAATAAACCAAATCGGGTTCCCAGTCGTCCTCACGGCCGCCAGCGAAACCAAACGTTTTAAAGCCCATAGACTCCAGCGCAACGTTACCAGTTAAAACCATCAAATCGGCCCAAGATAGGCTTTGGCCGTATTTTTGCTTGATGGGCCATAACAATCGACGTGCTTTGTCGAGGTTGGCGTTATCGGGCCAGCTGTTTAGTGGTTCGAACCGCTGTTGGCCACCGCCTGCGCCGCCACGGCCGTCGCTCACTCGATAAGTACCAGCGCTATGCCATGCCATGCGGATAAAGAACGGACCGTAATGGCCGTAGTCTGCTGGCCACCAGTCTTGAGACTGTGTGAGTAGCGCTTCGATATCGGACTTAACGGCTTCAAGGTCTAACTTCGCAAATTCAGCGGCGTAATCAAAATCGTCGCCATACGGGTTTGACTGTGGTGCATGTTGTCGCAAAGGGCTTAAATTAATTGCGTCGGGCCACCAGAATTGTGTGGTCTTGGCCTCGCTCATAGCGCTAACGCCAGATGATGCTGCCGTTAACGACAGCGCCATGGCAACGGCGCTTACCAATGATCGTTTTTGTTTTTTCATGTTCGTCCAGCCTCCAGTTCATTACGTAGAAGTTCAAACGATAGGCGCTGTCAGTCGCAACGCGCCGTCGTTGAGCGTAATGTATGGGCAGGAGACCGGGAAGGGAATTTGATATTTTCGAAGAGATCAATCGGTTTTTTTAATGGGTTTAAAAAAACCGATTGGTTTTAGCGTAATTATTCAGCAACCACTAGGTTACTTTGGGCGCCCAAATCGATGGAGCCGCACTGGGACCGAATCGTTGTTGTTACTGTTTGACCGGGTTGCAGGTATTGGGTGCGTTTACTCTGTGCGTTGACAAATAAACGCCACTTGGTCTGTTCTGGGATGAGTCCCATCAGGCGCTGGACTCGTGGCGTTGGTGCCGCTAAAGCACAACCGGCGGGTGTACCTGTCGCTAACAAATCACCGGGCGCAAAGTCTTGGACGCCCGAGAGTTCGGTTAATGTCTCTGCTGGCTGGAAGACAAGATTAGAGGTGCTGTCCCGTTGGCGAATCTCGCCGTCGACTTTCAGCTCAAGGTTAAGATTGAGCAGATAGGCATCATCCCCCGGTTCTAGCAAACACAGCCAAGGCCCCACCGGGCCAAAGGTACGGAAGCTTTTACCTTTGTAAAATTGCATTTGCGGGATCTGTATGTCGCGTGCGGAGTAGTCATTGACGATAACCAAACCGGCGACGTAATCCAGGATGGATTCAGGACTGACTTCAATCGCAGATTCAACGGTTTGCTTGAGGACCAAACCGAGCTCTACTTCATAGTCGAGTAACTTGACGTGCCTGGGTCGAATAACTGGACTATCAGCGGGGCATATGCAGCTAGCCGCCTTGGTAAAAATCATATTAAACGACTTAGCATCTGGGTCGACGCCCGACTCAATCATGTGTTGACGATAGTTTGCGCCTTGGCAGACGAACTGCTGATTTGGTGTCACTGGGCTCAAGATTTTAACTTGCGCTATCGTCACCTCAGGACCGTTCATCGATTTAAGTTCGTTGGCGGAGTATGTAGAAATCAGTTCGCCGGTGGTGCTGCATGGAATCGGGAGTAGGGTGATACTCTCGCCCGACGGGCGTCCCCACTGGATACTACCTTGGTAGTCAATACGCGCAATATTTACGGCCATGTGATTGATCCTTTTAGGTCATGACTTTGGC
>NZ_CBFHWH010000131.1:0-3227 GCF_965659035.1 Aequoribacter sp.
TCTGCGATCTCAACTGGGACCAAAATTTCGGGCGAACCGTTGGGGTCGGTAGCCCACCGCATGATGCCCGGATTAAATCGTCGAATGAGCGACTCATCCACGTTGAGCTGCTTGGCAAAACTGCTTACTTCTATTTGCCCGTTGACCGCTATTGCTGTGAATGATTGTTTGTTTGGGACGGGTGGGAGGGTGACCTCGTGCGCCTGCGGATTTTTGATAATCTGCGCCAACGCCAACAAGCGAGGTAGATAATGTTTGGTTTCAGTGGGGAGTTTCAACGACCAGTAGTCGGTCGGTAGACCTTTCTTGGCGTTGGCACGCTGCGCGCGTTTAACGCGAGTTTCCCCCGCATTGTAGGCCGATAACGCCAGCAACCAATCGCCGTCAAAGCGGGCGTTGAGTGACTCGAGGTAATCTAGCGCCGCCTCGGTCGAGTCGCGGATGTCCAGCCGGCCGTCGTACCACCAATTTTGCTGCAAACCTAGGTGTTTTCCTGTTCGCGGCATTATCTGCCAGAGACCCGCTGCGCTTCTGTGCGACATGGACTGGGGCAGCAGTGTGCTTTCTACGATGGGGAGGAGGGCGAGCTCAATAGGGAGGTCGCGTTCTTCAACTCGCTCGACGATGTAGTGTAAATACCAACTCGCGCGTTCCGACAAAGCATCAAACAAACCCGTCTGCTTGAGAAAATGCTCTCGTTGCGCGATGACTGTTGGGTGGTCGGGGTAAGACCATACGAGGTCTCGTCGAATGCGATCCCATAAGTCGACCGCCGGTATCGGTGTAACCTCAAGATTGAGAGGTGCCGGTACGGCGCTCACCTCGGGCTGGGGTGGTACGATGCTGCTTGTTTGCTCTGGTGTTAATGTCGTGCAGCCGCACAGTACCCCCAACAGTGCGATGGTGGTTAGAGGTCGCAGACTAACTCTCAAAATGCATCCTTCCACTGCCGAATGACACGAAACACGTCGTCGGCATTCTGCACTGGCTCTTTACTCTGTGCGCTATGAATGATGGCTGGCGCGTCCCATCTCAGGAAAGGGTTGCTGCGGCATTCCTCCTCGAGCGTGGTGGGCAGCGTGGGCTCGTTTAGTCCCCGCAAACGAGAGACTTCGGCCACTCGCGCTTGTAGCGCGGGGTTAGCTGGATCGACCGCGAGCGCGAACCGTAAATTGGCCGACGTGTACTCGTGGGCACAGTAAACGCGTGTGTTTGCGGGCAGTTCTCGCAGGGATGCTAAGGAATTCCGCATTTGCTCGAATGTCCCCTCAAACACTCGTCCGCAGCCGCCACTGAACAGGGTGTCGCCGCAAAACAAAGCCTCGTGCTCAGGCAAATAATACGCGATGTGGTCTAAGGTGTGTCCGGGCACGGCTAGAACATGGATGTCGAGCGATTCAAGCATCAATTGGCTGTGGTCATCCACACGCTGAGTCAGCCCAGCAAAGGGGGAGTTTTGGGGGCCAATCACCGGTGTATTTGCGGCTTTAGTCAGCGCTTCAATACCACCCGTGTGATCAAAGTGATGATGCGTCACTAGGATCCCAGCGAGCTCAAGGCCATTGTTGCTGAGGTAGGTGTGGACTGCGTCAAAGTCGCCGGGATCGACTACAATGGCGCGACGGCTGTCTAAATGAAGACACCAAATGTAGTTGTCAGTAAAGGCTGGGATTGGGACAATGTTCACGTCGCGGTCGCTTTTGAAAGTGGACTTAAATGTAAGTTCCAAGGGTAAACCACTATGAGTGTGTCAACAAGACAAAGCGAGATCATTCAGCAATGGTACCATCGGCCATCGCTGCAGGATGCGCTTGCCTGCGTTAAGCGCGAGTTGGATCAGGCCTTGCCAACTTGCTTTGGCTATCATCTTGTTCAGTTGGCCGACATCGAATTCGTTGCGTGTTACAAGGGTTCAAAAATCAATCACTGTGTTCGCTGTCAGCCCGATGGCGAGATTCTCTCTGAGTCTGAGCACCTACCGTTCGATGCCGACAGTATTGACGTGCTGATTGCGATGCACAGTTTGGATACTTCCTCGGACCCGCACCAAGTGCTCCGAGAAATACAGCGTGTTTTGGCGCCGCAGGGCCAGTTGTTTTTGGTTGGCTTAAACCCCAGTAGCCTCAGCGCACTGAGTGGACTGCTTGCGAAGCTCACATTGCGAGAGCAAACAAGCCCGCGGTCGGCGTTGAGTGTACATCGCTTAGATGATTGGTTCCGCTTGTTGGGAATGGAACGAACTCGCCTGCGGTATTTCGCACACTTGCCATACTCCGGCACTCACTCCAAACTGAATCGAGCGCTCTCTGCAGTGACACGGTGGTTAGAGGCGCATCGAATGCCGGCGGGACGCATATATTTTATTCGCGCGACCAAGCAGGTCTGTGCGATAAGCAGACCTCATCTGGCTCGTTTTAGGCCTAGACTGAGGGCCATCGGCATAGGTAAGTCCGTGGTAACCTCCAGACAAACTAAGGAAACGCTGCAAAATAATGACTAGGAACGTCGTGATTTACACTGATGGGGCATGTAAAGGCAATCCAGGTATCGGTGGATGGGGTGCGTGGCTTCGTGCTGGCGAGCACGAAAAAGAAATGTGTGGAGGTGAGCATGATACCACGAATAATCGCATGGAGCTGACCGCCACTATAAAGGCTCTTGAAACCTTGAACGTGCCCTGTACCGTCGATATTTACACCGACTCCGTCTACGTCCGCGATGGCGTGACTAAATGGATGTCGAACTGGAAGCGCAACAATTGGCGCACAGCATCGAAACAACCGGTAAAGAACAAAGATCTTTGGCAAGCGCTCGACGAGGCAATTGGCCAGCATGACGTCAACTGGCATTGGGTTAAAGGTCACAGCGGCAATCAAGGCAACGAACGTGCGGATCAACTAGCCAATCAGGGAATTGAACAGCTTAGGGCAGCGTCATGAGACAAATTGTGTTGGATACCGAAACGACGGGTTTAGAAACCTCGGACGGTCATCGGGTCATCGAGATCGGATGTGTTGAGCTTATCAACAGGCGCTTAACCGGTCGTCACTTTCATCAGTACATTAATCCTCAGCGCGAGGTGGATCCCGGCGCTATGGAAGTGCACGGTATCAGTAATGAATTTTTGCAGGACAAACCCCTGTTTTCTGCGATTGCAGATGAGTTTCTGGAATTTATCAAAGGAGCGGAACTTATCATTCACAACGCGCCCTTCGATATCGGGTTTT
>NZ_CBFHWH010000131.1:3237-3693 GCF_965659035.1 Aequoribacter sp.
CGAGAGTGTGCGCCGCGCGGCATCGATGCCTAGCGTAGAGTCCCTCTGCGGGGTCATTGACACGCTGGTCATGGCGCGCAGAAAACACCCCGGGCAGCGCAACACGCTGGACGCCTTGTGCACTCGCTATGATGTGGATAACTCCAGTCGTGATTTGCACGGCGCCTTGTTGGATTCTGAGATTCTCGCCGACGTTTACTTGGCGATGACCGGCGGACAAACTGCGTTGACACTGCAGTCTGAAAATCGTGAGGGTGGTGAGCAGTCAAACTGGGTGACTGGCGAAATTGTGCGGGTTCAGCGAGCGGGTCTCTCTTTACCCGTGGTGCATGCGAGCGCCGATGAGTCACAAGCCCACGAGGCCTACTTGGACCTTTTAGATAAAAAGAGTGAGGGTGCTCTCTGGCGACGTGTCACCCATTAGCGGTGTGACGATTGATCGCTGGCCAGCTGCTC
>NZ_CBFHWH010000132.1:0-3648 GCF_965659035.1 Aequoribacter sp.
TATGTGGCCAATACGGATGCTTTACTCCGCTTTCCTTATGAGTTGGGTGAGGAGTATGTCGCTGGTCCGGCTGAGCATCTAACTGATCTGCCGGCCTTACCGTACAACCATCACTGGACCAAATCGCTGCTGCTTGACTCAGTCGGCCGCCGCCTTTGGATTGGAGTGGGTAGTAACAGCAATATTGCTGAGAATGGTATGGAAAACGAGGAAATGAGAGCCGCCATTCTGCAATACGATATCGAAAGCGGCGAGCTGAGTGTTTACGCAAGCGGTTTGCGCAACCCGGTGGGTATGGCTTTGCACCCCGAAACAGGCGGGTTATGGACGGTGGTTAATGAGCGCGATGAGCTTGGCGACCAGCTGGTACCCGATTACCTGACAGAAGTCATCGAGGACGAATTTTATGGCTGGCCTGTGTGGTACATGGGCGGGAACAAAGATGAACGAGTTTTTGCAATGGGGATCGACAATGACACCAGGGTAAGAGAGCCTGATTACGCGCTTGGGGCACATACTGCGTCGCTGGGTTTAGACTTTTACGACTATCCGCACCCAAGCCTACGGCACGCGGCGATTATTGGGCAGAGAGGATCTTGGAATCGCAGTCAGTTTGCAGGCTACAAAGTCATCGCCGTTCAATTTGATGCCGGTCGGCCAAAGGATGCTCTGCCAATCACCTTGCTCGATGGCTTCTTAAACGAAAAAGGCCAAGCGAGGGGTCGCCCGGTTGGGGTTCAGGTGTTGGGCGATGGTGCGATTGTGGTGGCGGACGATGTGGCTGGGATTGTTTGGCGCTTGGCTCCTGCTGTATCTACAAAGTAATTGCATTTCCCCCCTAGACCATTTTGCGTGGGGTGTAATAGCTCTTGGCGCATACACCTTAACGCTTTGTTCATTCGACCAGACACTTCGCTCGTGATCCAAGTTAGCCCTTGTGCGTACTTTGTACTCACGTTGTTGGAAGAGCATGACTATGCTGGATACTCAGAACATACAGTGCCCCTATTGCTGGGAGACTATCGAGCTCGTGATTGATCACAGCGTCGCAGAGCAAGACTACATTGAAGATTGCGAAGTTTGTTGCCGACCGATTCGTTTGATGGTCGCTGTTGAGGATGGCGAGAGCTACGTGACCGCATTGCATGAGGATGAGTAGTCGGCAATTACCGATGCCCGCGCATTTTTGCTCCGTGTCGGTAGCAACCAGGCGAAGTCAGTTATTGGCGCAAGTGGTTGCTTTTCAGGGATGATCCGCCTAGACTCCGCGCACCCGGAGTTGCTCCGAGGCTCTGCTTAAAGCAGAGATTGTTTGGTCTTTCCTTCCCCCCAAGTTGATCCTTCTGTGTCTCTTACACTTAATATGTCACGACGGTCCTACTGCAAAGATCAGTTGAATAATTGACCTGCTGACGACAGCCGGTCGTATGCGCTCATCTTGGTGCAAGGATATCTTATGAATTTTTCGGATTTAGGTTTGTCGCCTAAGTTACTACAAGCGATTTCGGACACTGGTTATACAACACCCACCGCAATTCAATCCGCGGCTATTGGGCCGGTTTTGGAAGGCAAAGATCTCATGGCCTCTGCCCAAACTGGTACTGGGAAGACGGCGGCTTTTACTCTGCCATTGCTTGAGAGCTTGTTGCGCCAGCCAAACAGCTCCAAATCCCCAAAGTTCCTAATCATTACGCCCACTCGAGAGCTCGCTGCCCAAATCGAGGCCTCTGCCAAGACCTACAGTAAATACATGTCCTGTCGGACCTTAGCGGTGTTTGGTGGCGTTAAAATAGGCCCTCAGATTCGTCAGTTAAAGCAGGGCGTGGACGTACTCATTGCCACGCCGGGCCGCTTGCTTGATTTGAGTGAGCAGGGCGAAGTCGACTTGAAAATGATTAACGTGTTGGTGCTGGATGAAGCCGACCGAATGCTGGACATGGGATTCATTCCCGCCATCAGGCGTATTCAAAAGCTACTGCCAGCAAAAAAACAAACGCTGATGTTTTCAGCGACCTATTCGGATGAGATTCGAACGCTGGCGCAAACCTATCTGCGGCAACCCGTAGAAGTGAGTGTTACGCCGAAAAATGCAGCGGCACACACGGTTGACCAGTTGATCTATCCGGTCGATAAAAAACAAAAATCGGCGGTGCTGCAGTATTTGCTCAACAACAACGGTTGGGTACAAGTCTTGGTGTTCTCTAGAACCAAACACGGTGCAAATAAACTCGTAAGAGAGTTAGATAAGGCGAATATCAGAGCGGCTGCGATTCATGGCAATCGAAGTCAGTCGCAGCGCACAAAAGCCTTGGCGGATTTTAAGAGCAGTAAAATAGCGGTGCTGGTCGCCACCGATATTGCGTCGCGAGGTATCGATATTGCCCAGTTGCCCGTTGTAATCAATTTTGATTTACCCAATGTGCCCGAGGACTACGTACATCGTATTGGTCGCACCGGTCGCGCGGGCTCTAACGGGCGCGCAATATCGTTGGTGTGTGCCGATGAAGTGAAGCAACTTAGAGACATCGAGCGGGTAATTAGTCGCCAATTGCCGCGAGAGTTTATTGATGGATTTACGCCTCAGGAGCCCTTGCCTGAGAGCCCTGCTAAAGCCAAACGTCCAAGCTCCAAGCCTAAGTCGGCTCCAGGACGCTCTCGGCGGTCGGGTCAGCGACGCACTCATTCAGCCGGTTGAATGAGTACCTACGGCTTAACGTTGCCGCTGATGCGTTCAAGCGGTGCTTCCTGTAGAGCGCTTAATTGTTCTCTCAGTTCAAGGATGTGTTCACCCCAGTACCGCTCGGTATTAAACCAAGGGAACGCTCTTGGAAACGCTGGGTCACTCCACCTGCGTGCAAGCCAGGCTGCGTGATGCATCATGCGCAGTGTTCGAAGACTCTCGATGAGTTCGAGTTCGCGGTCATCGAAGTCATAAAACATTTCGTATCCCTCGAGCAAAGCTTCAAGTTGTTGCGTTTGCTCTAGGCGATCTCCACTGAGCAGCATCCATAGATCTTGCACCGCAGGCCCCATGCGACAGTCGTCAAAATCAACGAACACAGCCCGATCGTCACGCCATAAGATATTGCCTAAATGACAATCGGCGTGCAGGCGAATGGGCTGGTAAGGGCGGCTTTCAAAGATGGAGCTCACTTTTTCGAGTATGTCTCGAGTTAACGTGGCGTACGAGTCGGCTAGGCTTGCGGGTATGCACTGGTCACTAAGTAAAAATTCGCGACTTTCGGTGCCATACGACTCGACTGTGATTGCCGGACGAGACTGAAAGTCTCGTTCGGCACCGATGGCATGGAGTCTACCGAGACAGCGCCCTAAAAGTTCTATGGTTTCTAGGTTACTGGGTTCAGGGGCATGACCGCCAAAACGCGTAAACAGTGAAAATAAAAAACCATTATCTTCATAGACCGATAGGCCATTCGGCCCGATCATTGGCGCTACTACAGGCCATTCTGCCGCCGTCAATTCTGCGCAAAAATCATGTTCTTCGCCAATTTGATCCAATGACCAGCGATCAGGCCTGTAGAACTTAGCAATGAGCGGTGGCTCGTCTTCTATCCCCACTTGAAAGACGCGGTTTTCGTAGGAGTTTAGGGCGTTAATACGTCCGTCGCAGCGATAACCCTGTGCTTC
>NZ_CBFHWH010000133.1:0-3526 GCF_965659035.1 Aequoribacter sp.
CTGGCGAGTCGCTGCTGAGCGAGCTACTCACATTGCTGCGCAGACAACCACACTCCAATACCGCGATGCTCCTCGGGCATTGGTATGGTACTGCCGAGGGTGAATTGCTGGCTCGACTCGCGGGTGAGGAGTCGATCATTCCCTTCGATGGTCTGCCCGTTCAATTTAAAGACTGTCTGCGGCGCCTGACGAAGCATCCCAAGTTAAAAGTTCTGCAAGAACGCATAAATGATCTCAGCAAACGCGGCATTGGGTCTTTGTCCGGTGCCGAAAAATCCGAACTTAAGGAACTTTTGGCGGAACTTCGTGCCTTAGAGTCTGCGAATTCATAGCGACAAACTTTTTTCAAGGCTCGCGCTTAGCGGCTGGTCGTAAGGCTTTGAACTTGTTATAATAACCGGCTTAATTTTATCTCCTCATAGGTAACCGCTTCATGACTGAATCAGTCAAGCAACAGTCTCGCTTGAAGAGCCTGATCGCGAAAGGCAAAGAACAAGGCTATTTGACTTACTCAGAAGTCAACGATCACCTGCCCGAAGACATCTCAGATCCAGATCAGGTCGAAGATATCATTCAGATGATCAACGACATGGGTATTCAGGTGTTCGAAGAGGCACCCGATGCCGATGAGCTATTAATGACCGAAGGCGATAGCTCTGCCGACGATATCGCTGCGGCCGAGGCTGCTGCCGCACTGGCTGCGGTAGAAACCGAAGCAGGCCGAACGACTGACCCAGTCCGTATGTACATGCGCGAAATGGGTACGGTAGAACTGCTGACCCGCGAAGGCGAAATTGTAATCGCCAAGCGCATCGAAGAGGGCATCCGTGAGTTAATGGCGGCCCTAGCGCACTACCCCGGCGCCGTCGAGCACGTACTGAACGAGTACGCCCAAGTCACGCAAGAAGAGCGCCGGTTGGGCGATGTGATGGTGGGCTATTTAGATCCCGCCGATGAGGTGCCCACCGCAGCAGAAGTCGCAGCCGCCAATGAAGCGAGCGGTGACGATGAAGAAGGTGACTCTGGTCCAGACCCCGTAGAGGCAGCAAAGCGCTTTAAAGAATTGCGCAAGCAGTGGGAAAAGACCGAGAAAGCACTCGCCGAAAAAGGCCGCCAGAGCAAGGTGACCCTTAAAGAGCTGGACAAGCTTGGCGAGGTATTCAAGTTCTTTAAGCTGACGCCTCGTGTATTTGATCCGCTACTCGATATGGCACGCGATGTGCTTCAAGAAGTCCGCACGCAAGAGCGCGAGATCATGACGATTTGCGTTCGCCACTGCAGCGTGCCGAGAAAAGCATTTATCGACAGCTTTGTTGGCAACGAAACCAACGAGGCATGGCTGGACGACCTAATCAAAACAGCGCCAGAGTGCGCCGCGAAACTCGAGGCTGATCGCGACACGTTGATGCGCCTGCAGCGTCGCATTATCGCAACAGAAGAGAAAAGCGGCCTGAGCGTCAGCGAGATCAAGGAAATCAACCGTCGCATGTCGATGGGTGAAGCTCGCGCTCGCCGCGCCAAAAAAGAAATGGTCGAAGCGAACTTACGCTTAGTGATCTCGATCGCTAAAAAGTACACAAACCGCGGCCTGCAGTTCCTGGATCTCATCCAAGAGGGCAACATTGGCTTGATGAAAGCGGTCGATAAATTCGAGTATCGCCGGGGCTACAAATTCTCGACCTACGCAACTTGGTGGATCCGTCAGGCCATCACTCGCTCGATTGCCGACCAAGCACGTACCATTCGTATTCCTGTGCACATGATCGAAACGATCAACAAGCTAAATCGTATTTCGCGTCAGATGCTACAAGAGATGGGCCGAGAGCCCACGCCCGAAGAATTGGGCGAACGGATGGATATGCCTGAAGACAAAGTGCGTAAAGTGCTTAAGATTGCCAAAGAGCCCATCTCGATGGAAACGCCCATTGGTGACGATGAAGATTCACATTTAGGTGACTTTATCGAAGACATAACCATCGCCTCTCCGGTAGATTCTGCAACCGGTCAAGGCCTGCAGGAAGCAACCACTGAGGTATTGGCGGGACTGACTGCGCGCGAGGCCAAGGTTTTGCGTATGCGCTTCGGTATCGACATGAACACAGACCACACATTGGAAGAAGTGGGCAAACAGTTTGACGTGACGCGTGAGCGTATCCGTCAGATCGAGGCTAAGGCACTTCGCAAACTGCGACATCCAACGCGCAGCGACTACTTACGTAGTTTCCTAGACGACTAAGGCGGCGTATAATCGCCGCTCTCTTCATGGCCCTATAGCTCAGTTGGTTAGAGCGCTCGACTCATAATCGATCGGTCCCAGGTTCAAGTCCTGGTGGGGCCACCATTTTAAGGCTTCGAACGCGTCTTTTGCTTCAAAGCAACCCAAGCGTGACTTGTAAACTCGCGCTACGACGAGCTGCCGGTGAGCCCGGAAAGCGCTGAAAGTCTTCGTCACTGACATTATCAACGACCAACGCCAGCTCGAGCACATCAACCGGCGAATAGACCAAAGATACCGACCCAAAGTAGGCCGCATCCGACCCAATCCGTAAAGGGTTTTCCGCTTGGCGCCGGTATTCGTTGTCGAATTTGACCTGCCATTGATCACCCATTCGCCACGTCACAGCGGCAGTGAGCCGTTGCTTAGCATAGTTCAAAGCGTAATAGCTGGCGTCGACCAGAGCCGACCCATAATTGGCATTTTTATTTAAGTGAGTCCAGCCAAGGATCCAAGTAAAGTCGCCCGCGTTTGCGCGCCAGAAGACCTCGACGCCTTTGACATCTAAGTCAACTGCATTCGCTTGCCGAGCACTGGGCTGATTCGTACTGTAGGTCCAATCGACCAAGTCGTCGTCCGATCGCTTAAACAATGAGGCCGAGAACTCTCCTAACACCGGCAAGTAAGTAAGAGTGGTTGACCACTGCGCGGACTCTTCTCGACCTAGATTCGCATTTCCGCCAAACAGGCCAGCAGGACGAGACTTTAACGCGGTATAACCTGGGACTTGCGAGCTATCGGAGTAATCAAAATTTAACCGCAAAGGTAGGTCTTTGGATATCCAAGTCGCCGAACCCAAAGCACCCCAGAAGGGCTCGCTGCGAGATGTATCTTGATACACCACGCCCGCTTTAAAAAGCCAATCGGCAGACTGACCAGATATTTCCCAAGTCGGTGCAAGTGCGGCGTTGATATACTGTCGCGAACGAAAGGCGCCCTCGGTCAAATCGGTAGAGCGAACCAACTCATCGGCTTGATGTTGCACCGCATACTCATAATTAACACCTGCCAAATCTGTTTGACCCCGCAAGCCCAAACCCCAGTTGCGCGTTTTATGATCAAACGATCCGGCCGCGCCCGCTTCCTTGGTGCGCCGATCAAAGTCGTAATCGTCATCTAAGCTTCGGTGATAAGCGCTAATAGCGTACCAACCCGTGTTTGTCGCCTGACGATGATTTAGCAGTAACAAAGACGTTTTAGTGTGATCCGTTTCGGGCAGTGACGCAAAGCCCGTATAAGCGCCAGGCCATC
>NZ_CBFHWH010000134.1:0-3477 GCF_965659035.1 Aequoribacter sp.
CGCGATCAGGCTGTTGCACTGACCGATTTAGAGCTTGAACGGGCTCGAAAAGAGCTTAGCGCAGGCGCCGACCCTGAGGCTGTGTTGGAATCTATGGCCCGTGCTATCACTAATAAATTAATCCACGCGCCCAGCCAAGGTTTGCGCAGTATTGCCGAACAAAACGTCTCAGAGCTCGATGTCGCCAAGCGCCTGCTGGGTCTGCCCGACGAATTAGATCAATAAACTGAAGGAGTGCGGTCATCCGCAACAATGAAATCATCACTGTTACATAAGTTGGAATTGCTGGTAGAGCGACATGAAGAGGTATCGGCCTTGTTAAGCGACGCCGAGACCATCAGCAACCAAGAACGTTTTCGAGAGTTATCGCGCGAGTACTCCGAATTAGAGGAAGTGGTTGCTACGTTCAAGCGATACCAGACCGCCAAAGACGATATGGAAGCCGCGCAACTTATGCTGTCAGACGACGACCCTGATATGCGCGAGATGGCGGAGGAAGAACTCGATGCGGCTAAAGAAGCGATAGAGATACTTGAAATTGAGCTCCAACGCTTGCTGCTGCCCAAAGACCCGAAAGACTCCGCTAACGTATTCCTTGAGATTCGCGCGGGCACGGGCGGTGACGAGGCCGCTATTTTTTCAGGTGACTTATTTAGAATGTACTCGCGTTATGCCGAGCGCATGAAGTGGCGGCTAGAGGTTTTGTCCGAGCGTGCCGGTGAGCACGGTGGTTATAAAGAAATCATTACCCGGGTAGAGGGGCGAGATGTCTACGCACACTTAAAGTTCGAATCCGGCGCCCACCGCGTGCAGCGAGTACCGGAGACCGAATCGCAAGGACGAATTCACACTTCTGCCTGCACCGTTGCCGTGATGGCTGAGGCCGCTGAAGTCGATGCCATCGAGATTAACAAGGCCGACATTCGGGTCGATACATTCCGAGCCTCAGGTGCTGGTGGTCAGCACGTCAACAAGACCGACTCGGCTATTCGAATTACTCACCTGCCCACAGGCATTGTGGTGGAGTGCCAGGACGAGCGCTCTCAACACAAAAACCGCGCGCGCGCGATGTCGTTGTTGCAGGCTAAGCTTGATACTGCAGCCGAAGAAAAAGCCGCGTCAGAGCAGGCTCAAGAGCGTCGAAATCTCGTGGGGACCGGCGATCGATCTGATCGCATCCGAACGTACAACTTCCCGCAAGGGCGAATGACCGATCACCGCATTAATCTTACCCTTTACAAGTTGGATGAGATTATGGAGGGCGACCTAGACTCGGTAGTGACCCCGCTGCGTCAAGAATACCAGGCGGATCAGTTAGCGGCTTTGTCCGACGATTAGTGATGACGATTGCCGAGTGCTTGCGTTGGGCCAAAGCGCTGTTACCGTCGGACAGCGCTAACCTAGAGGCTCACCTGCTGCTTGAGCAGGTGTCGGGCCTAGAGCGAACAACACTCTTCGCTTGGCCTGAACGTGAATTGGCCTCGAGCGTTGTGCAACAATATAGGGCACTGGTTGATAGGCGCGCCAGCGGTGTTCCTGTCGCGTATTTGTTGGGACGCCGCGAATTCTATGGCTTGGACTTACACGTTGATCAACGCGTATTGATTCCTCGACCTGAGACCGAACTGCTGGTCGATGTAGCCTTAGGGCTCACCTTAGATGCAAAGGCTGAGGTTCTTGATTTAGGCACGGGTTCTGGAGCTATCGCTTTGGCGCTGGCCTCCCAGCGCCCTCAGTGGTCAATATGTGCGGTTGATCGCAGTGAAGATGCTTTAGACGTAGCTAAGGCCAACCAAGAAAGCCTGGGCATTAAGAACATCGATTTTTATTGCAGCGATTGGTTTGCCTCACTGCCGCAATGTCAGTTTGATTTAATTGTGTCCAACCCACCTTATGTCGAGCCTGAATCGGCGTACTTGCAGCAAGGTGACGTACGGTTCGAACCGATCAATGCCTTGGTGGCGCCACATGATGGTTTTGCGGATTTATTCGCAATAATCGATCAGGCACCCAAGTATTTAAAGTCGGGTGGCACTCTTTGGTTAGAGCATGGCTACCAACAGGCTGAGCGTTTGCGTCAACGGTTTATTGATTTGGGATATCAGGGCGCGGAGACGCATTGTGATCTTCAAGGCCTGGATCGCGTTACAGGCGCGCAGTGGGCTTGAATTAATGGTACACTCCGCGCGGTTTAGTAAAAGCGACAATCGCGCAGGAGCACATGAGCACATTCAGTTTGGCCGATCAGGCCAATGCCGACAAACGAACTTTTGAGTCTTTGGATCTCGACGAACGTCTGTTAAAAGGGATTAAAGATTTGGGGTTTGTGACATGCTCGCCCATTCAAGGCGCGATACTGCCCCACACGCTGCGCGGTTTAGATGCGATTGGTAAAGCGCAAACGGGCACGGGTAAAACAGCAGCGTTTTTGATTACGGTCTTCAACGACTTATTAACGCATCCTATCGACGACGAGCGTTTCGTGGGCGAGCCGCGAGCCTTGGTGATTGCGCCAACGCGTGAGTTGGTCATGCAAATCGCCGAAGACGCAAAGGATTTGGGCAAATACACAGGTTTGCGCGTGGTGACCCTGATTGGCGGTATGGATTACCAAAAGCAACTGCAAAAGCTTGATCAAGAGCCCGTTGATTTAGTGGTGGCAACACCAGGTCGTTTGATTGATTTTATGACGCGGCAAGACCTGTTTTTGGATCGGGTAGAAACCATTGTATTGGACGAAGCGGACCGCATGCTGGATATGGGCTTCATTCCTCAGGTCAAGCGAATTGTGCGCGCTACGCCCCCGAAAGAGCACCGGCAAACGCTGTTGTTTTCGGCGACCTTTACGCAAGATATTATAAATCTGTCCGAGCAGTGGACTTACAAGCCGATTAAAATCGAGATAGAACCCGAGAGTGTCGCAACAGCGAACGTTGACCAAAAGGTGTATTTAGTCTCGGCCGAACAGCGCTACAAAATTTTACTCAATCTTCTGCGTGATGAGGCAGCCACCAGCGTAATCGTGTTCGCCAATCGCCGTGATCAGGTTCGGCATTTGTACGAACGTTTGCGGAAAGCGAGCGTACCCTGCGGCGTACTGTCGGGCGAGATTCCGCAGAATAAACGCACCCGCACATTGGAAGATTTTAAGCGCGGCAAGCTCAAAGTGTTGGTGGCGACTGATGTTGCAGGGCGTGGTATTCACGTCGACGGCGTATCGCATGTGGTCAACTATAATCTGCCCGAAGATCCAGACGATTATGTGCATCGCATCGGTCGCACCGGGCGGGCAGGTGCCACGGGGACCTCGATTAGCTTTGCAAGCGAGGACGATGCCTTCTTGTTGCCCGATATCGAGGCGCTGTTGGGTGAGCGCCTAGAATGCGAGCACCCGCCCGAAAGTTTGTTGGCTTAAGATTCTAGTTTCGGTGAATCGCCGGCTTGCTGGTCGCAATACAGCAAGGTGGCACCGGCCAC
>NZ_CBFHWH010000135.1:0-3396 GCF_965659035.1 Aequoribacter sp.
ACATCCTCAATTTTTGCGCGAAAGTCTTTCAGTTGGGTCTGCAGGGGCGTCAGTGTTCGGCCCATTAACTCTGCACTGCCCTCCTGCAATTTAGCGCTTTTCTCTTCGAGCAAATGTTGTGCAAGCAGACGAAACTCCGACGACATTTCTGTTCGTATCCGCTCGGTTTCTGTTTGAATGCTCTTATGGGCTAGTTGCAAGGCCTCATATTCCGCCGTCCTGGCAGCTAATGACTGCGACAACTCGCCTCGCAAAACCTCTGACTCGTGCGTCCTCGAAGACTCCTTTACTAGCTGCGATTCGAGCTCGGCCTGCTTTTCAAGGAGCAATCGCTGCTTTATACGGTAGGGTCCAAGCTTCGATAGAAATATCAACAGCAGCAAGCTTGTCCAAAGTCCTGCGGCGAGGATCAGCGTTGAAAGCTCAATCGTTATGGTAGAGTTACTCACGCTTACTTCGTCTGATTACAGTATCTACCCGCATAGGAAAGCCCTTGCCCTCTGCCGCATCGGAAAAATACGTTTTGAGTGTTTCGATGACGACTGGAAACGCGAGCTCGTCCCACGGAATCTCGGACTCACTGAACAGGCGACACTCTATGCTTTCCGGCCCGACACCAAATTCACCTGCTTCAAGTTCGCACAGATAAAATAAGTAGACTTGATCGATGGCCGGAACATCGAAAAGATAGTACAAAGATAGATCTTTGACTTTTGCTCGGGCCTCTTCCCAGGTTTCTCGAGCAGCGCCCTGCGCCGTTGTCTCCTGGTTCTCCATGAATCCCGCGGGCAGGGTCCATTTGCCGAACCGGGGTTCGATAGCGCGCTTGCACAGAAGCACTTTATCTTCCCACACAGGCAGGCAGCCCACAATAATTTTAGGGTTTGAGTAATGAACGGTTTTGCAGCGGCCGCAGACGTGTCGCTCCCGGTCGTCATTCTCTGGGATTTCGAGTTGAACCTCGTGCCCGCACGCGCTACAAAACTTCATTACGATGTCAGCCTAATCAAAAACATCATTATAAAGTTTTGTGGCGCTGAATGCACCGCGGCATTTAGGACCCTAGAGAGTGTGATACTGCCCTTTGTGAAACACTAAGGGAGAGAGTGCATCGTTGACCTGATACTTATCGATAGTGCCCAAGATCAAATGGTGGTCACCCGCAGGCACAACTTGCTCAAGTGTCATTTCAAACGACGCCAACGCCCCTATGACTAGGGGAACGCCATCTTCGGACATCTCCACCTGAGCGCTTTGTAAGCCATGTTGGCCCGGCTTTGCACACTGCCCGCTGATGGCTTGCTGGTCCGAGGCAAGGATGTTTATGGCGTATTTTTTTGTGCCAGTCCAAAACTCGAACAAATCTGAGGAATTTTGAATACTCCAAAGGGCAAGAGCCGGATCGAGGGACACGGATCCAAACGAGTTAATAGTGATGCCTATTGGACGCCCGTCATTATTGACGGCGCTGACAACACAAACACCGGTAGCAAATTGGCCAAAGGCATTTCGCAACGCTTTCACAACAAATCCTTGTTTTAAAAATTTCGGCAAGCTTAGTCGATTTTGCTTCAAAACACAGCCGGTTTTTTGTAACGTACCAGTGCTCAAATAATTATACTAGGAATTCAAATGGCGCCACCAACACCGTCTACTCAGGTCGACTTTAGCCCACGATATCGTAATTTCGCCTTGGTTTTACTGACGTTGGTCTACGCCTTTAATTTCATTGACCGTCAAATCTTGGTGATACTGCAAGAGCCGATAAAGCTCGACATGGGCCTCACAGATACTCAACTTGGACTATTGAGCGGCTTTAGTTTCGCGTTGGTATATGTGACGGCTGGCATTCCCATCGCCTACTGGGCTGACCGCGTGAATCGCAGAAACATTGTAGCAACAGCCTTAGCGGTCTGGTCGGGCATGACCGCTCTATCCGGATTGGCACAAAACTACTGGCATCTACTGCTGGCTCGAATCGGTGTCGGTTTAGGCGAAGCCGGTGGCTCGCCTCCATCACACTCTATGATCTCGGATTACTTTCCTCCAGAGCACCGGGGAAAAGCCTTGTCTTTTTACTCTGCAGGTATCTATGTCGGGATCTTGTTCGGTTTCGCGTTTGGTGGTGTGCTAGCAGAACAGTTTGGCTGGCGCATGGCGTTTATGGCCGTTGGTCTACCTGGGGTCGCTCTTGCTGTTGTGCTGGTCATGGTTCTGAAAGAGCCCATCAGAGGACGCTGGGATGACGCTCCTTCAAATCAAGAGAAAGCCGAATTTCGGGAAACACTTGCGTTCCTCACGCGGCGCAAGTCTTTCTGGTTTGCCGCACTGGGAACGGCTTTAATGGCATACGCGAGCTACGGCAATGGCAATTTCTTTCCATCGTTTCTGTATCGAGTACACGGGATGGGGCTCGCAGAAATTGGGTACACACTGGCATTAGTTTCTGGAATAACAGGAGCTGTTGGCACCTTTTTGGGTGGGTTCTTCGCCGATAAATTTGGTCAAAAAGACAAACGCTGGTATCTGTGGGTACCGATGTGGGGTGCCCTTATCCACATCCCACTTGCAATATTCGTGCTGATTACACCGAATGTAAATGCACTCATCGGTGTGCTCATACTCTCAAATATCTCTGGAGCGATGTACCTCGGCCCGTGTATCGCAATCAGTCACTTTCTAGTGCCCGCTCACATGCGGGCCATGACTTCAGCCATACTGTTTTTTGTGCTCAACATGATAGGGCTAGGTCTAGGCCCATTGGCGACGGGCTTCATGAGCGACGCCTTCAGTGTAAATTACGGTGTTGAGGGCTTGCGCTACGCGATGTTGGTATCCGCCTGCATCGGCGGAGTCCCTGTAATTCTGTTCTATCTGGCCGCTAAGCACTTGCGCAAAGATTTGGCGATGTTGCAAGAATCTCGAGACTAATAAATGCCCCGAGCCCTCAGGTTGGCGGTCATACCTTCAAGCATATCGAACAATGCTTCAGGGTCGGACCGCTTCATTTCCAAAAGGCCCATTTCCATCGCGCTTTCACCGACCGGGATCTCCCGCTGCTTCGCGAGCAGTTTAGCGACCACTTCCTGGGCACAACGGTCCGCGTCCATCCCATTCTCGATTTGATCGTCCATGATCCCGAAAGCTTCACCGTCCGCGCGCATCGCGTTCACCGAGACTTGTGACTGAATGCTACCTGGCGTGATTGTGGACACGGATATCCCCTCGTGCGCTATTTCACATCGCAATGCATCGAAAAATCCCATAACCGCGTGCTTAGCCATACTGTAACCTGTTCGTAGCGGCGCGCCCACCTTACCCGCGACGCTCGAGGTCACCACTAAATGACCCGATTTACGCTCTCGCATGTGCGGCAAAACGGCTTTGGTTAAGGAT
>NZ_CBFHWH010000136.1:0-3309 GCF_965659035.1 Aequoribacter sp.
TAGTAATCCAATGTGTATACGAGGCAGTGGGTCTAATGCGTGTTCTATATCCCGAGTGATTAGGTGAAACCCGCGATTTCGAGGTCGCAATTTAAGTTCAGTTTGGTACCACATTGGCCGGCCTTTCATAGCATGGGAGGGTGCTTATTACCTTCTAAATATTAACCCTTGCTATGCGCATATCAACACTTGCATAGCCTTCGCGCGATGTGGCCTTTGGGGGCGGCCTCAACTATTGCCTATTTGCGTCGGGTTATCTCTCTGATATGTATCAAAAAGTATAAGGTTAGTACGACTAATTCTTAGCCATGGGTGGTCAATCGTTTGTCACTTGGCTATAGTGCGCGCGCAATCAAAAACACCGACTGATAGGGCAGAACAATGGCCGCAACATCACCCGTAACGGTAACCGACGTCACTCACTGGAACGACAAATTATTCAGTTTTAAAACGGAACGCGCGCGCGAGTTTCGTTTTGAAACCGGCCAGTTCGTGATGATCGGTTTAGAGATTAACGGTAAGCCATTGCTCCGTGCTTATTCGATTGCCAGTGCCAGTTATGATGATCATCTCGAGTTTTTAAGCATCAAAGTGCCCGATGGCCCTCTAACCTCTCATTTGTGCAATATCAAAGCGGGCGATCAAATCCTGCTCGGTAAAAAACCAGTCGGCTCGCTGTTGCTAGCGGACTTAAACCCTGGGCGTAATTTGTTTCTGTTCTCGACCGGCACCGGTTTGGCGCCATTTATGTCGATTATTCGTGACCCGGCCGCGTACGAGCGCTATGAGCACGTGGTGGTACTGCACGGGGTGCGTCGCGTGTCAGACTTGGCCTACAAAGACTACATCACGAAAGATTTAATGGAGCATGAGTTTCTGGGTGAATACACCAGCAAGCAGTTGCTGTATTACCCCGTGGTCTCACGTGAGCCTTTCGAGCGCGGTGGGCGCATTACAGACTTAACCCGGTCAGGCAAAATGTGTGAGGAACTGGGGCTGCCCCCTATCGACCCTGCGCACGATCGCGCCATGATCTGTGGCAGCATGGAAATGTTAAAAGACACTTCAGCCATGCTGGATGAAATGGGCTTACAGATTTCACCCAACCAAGGCACCATTGGCGATTACGTGATTGAGCGCGCCTTCGTCGGCTAAGTTTTACGCCACGTTGTTGTCCGATTTGAAGAGCCCCAGCGGGCTCTTCTGCGTTTAGGGCGCCCAGCGTCGCTGGATACGCCGGCGCGTAGGCGCTCACCTCTGAATGTGAAATTCAATGCCATCGAGCAATAAATTCAAGCTTTGTTCAAAGAGCTCGTTAATATTGCTCGACCCGACTTTGGGTACAAAATCCATTGGTGCTGGATCGCTCGGTAGTGCAAATTCTGCAGCAGAGGGTGTGGGCTCGATCGGCAGTTTTGTGTTGATTGAGTCGTCGTGCTGTATCTCGATCAGCACGAGTCCAGCGACGCTTCGAATGAAGCTTTGGGTCAGTTCAATCTGCTTGGACTCATCTGAATGCAACGATCCGAAAATAGTCCAGACCGGCTCTATGACCCTAAACCAGGCGGTAGGGATATGCTGACTCATACGAAGCATCATGGTCGCGTGTGGAAACATTCTATGGTTGGCTCTGACCAGATACGCCCACGCTTTTAGTGTATCCCGCCATGAGGCGTCACTGGGTATTTTGTCGAGCTCAACGCGCGAAGCCACTTCCTCTGCGGCATATCGCAAAAGATCGTCTTGGCCGGAAAAATACACGTAAATGGCAGCGGGTGTGACGCCGAGTTCTTGCGCGAGTTTTCGGACGCTGAAGTTCTCGGGGTTTGAAGAATTTAATAGGCTAAGTGTTTTCTCGATAATTTTTGCCCGAGAAAGATTTGGCCTGCGCCCCCGTTTTGATTGTTGTCCCTGCATACTTCGCGATCTTTGTTTGTCTAGGCGCAGTGTACAGCGTCGGCGGCTTTAGGCAAATTGTGTCGAATACGAGGCGCACTTTTGATGTCCAAATGACCTATAAAATTTTACCGCTCAGGCTTGACCGAATTGTCCCTTCAGTTATAACTTAACGGTGTTAACTAAATAACAACACGCTCAAATTATCACAATAAAGAGCATGCAAGAGGGAAAATCTATGTCCAGTACGTTCATACAGGGTGGCACAGTCGTCGATGGCACTGGTGCGCCGGCCTATACCGCTAATGTCCGAATTGAAGATGGTGTTATCGCTGCAATCGGTGTCGACGTCTCGGCACAAGTTGGTGATGAGGTGATCGACGCCGCCGGTTGTTACGTTGCACCTGGGTTCATTGAAACGCACACCCACTTTGACGCGAACATGTGGTGGCAGCCTGATTTGGATCCACTGCCAGGTTACGGCGTCACCACGACGATATTAGGTAATTGTGGATTCACCGCTGCGCCCGTTTCAGACGACGAGGCAGTCCGCCTTGAAATGGTCAATATTTTCTCGTTCTTTGAAGATATTCCGGTGGCACCATTCCTAGACCACCTGCCTTGGGATTGGCGCACTTGGCCCGAATACAAAGAGTCGATGACCTCCAAAGTGAAAGTTCCTGCGAACTACGCGGCGTTTGTTGGGCATCTGGCTATTCGTTTGGTGGTCATGGGACTTGAAGCCTGGGAGCGGGCCGCAACACAGGAAGAAATTCAAAAAATGTGCGCGATGCTCGACGAAGCCCTAGCAGCTGGCGCTTTGGGTATGTCGTCAAATTTGTTGGATCACGATGGTCAAGACAGGCCGGTGCCCACCATGCTGGCGACCGATGAAGAGTGGGAGGCCTTGTTTGATGTATTAGCCAAATACCCCGGTGCGACGCTGCAGGTCATCGTCGACACCTTTATGCGTAAAACGGCAGCAGAATCGGTCGAGCGCATTGACCGTTTAATCGGCGACAGGCCGATCCGTGCGCAAGTCGCAGGAATGGCGCCGACGCTGACGTTCCAAAAAGATATCGAAGAAAAGGTCGGACCTTTGCGTCGTCGTCTGGCGGCCGAGAAACGCGACATTCGTGCGGGTTTTGCCCACGTGCCGCCAACCAGCGTGATCAGCATTAAAAAGTCGCTGATCTTTGCGCAGTCAAATGACTATGTGTGGCACGAGGTGGTGCTGGCAGAAACCGAAGAAGAAAAATTACGCATTCTTCAAGACGAAGACTGGCGTGCTCGTGCTCGGATTTCTTGGGACGAAAAAGTCTGGAAGCACTCGCCGTTTGCTAATCCGCAAAGTCTGTTGCTGATTAACTCCGAAAATGGCGTGGGTCCGGTAGACATCTCATTGGAGCAATA
>NZ_CBFHWH010000137.1:0-3111 GCF_965659035.1 Aequoribacter sp.
GGCAGCAATCCGCGCGTCCTCGCGAGACAGGAAACAGCCGTGGACGGTCGCAGAGCTTGAGAAAGTGCCTTTTGATCGAGGTTTTGGCCCTTACGTTGGAGAATACTCGGTGTCGTTTATAACGATTAAAATTACCGAGGAGCCTGAGGGCCTTATGATGAGCGCTGGTATGGCAGGAAATGGCTTGTTGGAACCGGCGGGCAAAAATTTGTTTCGATCAGACGGTGACGATAAACCGATGACAATCGAGTTTATTCGGTCTGGGGATGGTCCTGCAGAAAGTTTGGTTATTATTCGTGAAGATCAATCGATTCCGGCGAAGCGCAAAGAAGACTAATTGGAGGTGACCCCAGCAAGGCACTGCTGGGGTCATTGATCTTTTAAGTACACATTATTCCAACCGGTCGGTTGCAATAATGCCTGCAAGATCTTTGGCGTACTGCTTTTTACGCTCGACATCCATACCCCGAGTAATTTGGATGCGCTGGGCTTGAGGAGAGCCGGCACCGTGCATTGATTCTGTTAAATAGCCTACGGCATTACGTCCTAGTGTCATGTTTTCGATTAAACGTAGCATACGAGTTCGATCTTCAGTCGAAACGTCGCTACGACCTTGGAAGTATTTTTGCAGTAGCTCGCCCATTTCAGGGCTATTAAAGTCAGCTTCAGAGGGTAAGGTCACCATGACTCCGCCAGCTAAATCTTGCGCCAGACGCGAAATTTCGTAAGGGAAGCGCGTGACGTTGTGCTTACAAATGTTTGCAAGCAGTGGGTCGTTCATGAAAATGCCCGAGGGCAATTGCTTGGCCTCATAGGACGATGCGATTCCCGACGAATAAATCGTTTCGTTCAGGTGGGTCATTTCTACGAGCTTGTCTTTGATGTGACTGGCTTTATCTGCGCCATTGTACTCAGCGATGCTTGCGGCGGCACCCACCATGACGTCGCCTAAGCCAGTTTTACAGACGTAGCTGGCGCGATGGTAAGCCGTAAAGCGTGTTACCAGCTCTTGCGCGAAGTCGTACTCGCCGTCCATGAGTACGTGCTCCCAGGGAATGAATACGTCGTCAAAAATAACGAGTGTTTCTTGGCCACCGTACTGAGCATTGCCTTTATCGATATCGCCCGCCTCCAGTGCGCGGGTGTCACAAGATTGGCGACCATAAACGTACGTTAGGCCCGCCGCATCACCCGGTACCATGCCGATAACCGCATAGTCTTTGTCGCCCTCTAACATATTCTGAGTGGGCATCACGCAGATCCAGTGTGAGTTTAAGCCGCCAGTCATATGTGCTTTGGCGCCTTTTACGTACAAACCTTTGTCGGTGCGGCGTGTGACATGCATAAAAAGATCGGGGTCTGCCTGCTCGGCGGGTCGCTTGCTGCGGTCGCCTTTCGGATCGGTCATGCCAGCACCCAAAATAATATTGTGCTTCTGCGCCTGTTTAATGAAGTCCAGGTAACGCTGGTGATAAGGTGTGCCGTGCTTTTGATCAATATCGTAGGTAATCGAGTGCAATACACTAATGGTGTCAAGCCCCGCACAACGTTGGAAGCAGGTGCCTGTCAGTTGGCCCATGCGGCGCTGCATTTTGTTTTTCATTACGAGATCGTGGGGTGACTCGACAATATGTAGGAAACGGTTCACCGTGGCGTCAATGAGTGAGGAGTGCGCTGTTGCTAGCTCTGGATCCTCGATGGCAAGATCGTAGGTCATTCGCAGCGAATTGATGGATGGGCGAATAATGGGGTGATCTACCGGTTCCTCTATCTGCTCCCCGAATAAGTATACCTTGACATCGCGACCTCTGAGGCTTTCGATATAGTCGTCGCCAGTGTTGATGGGGGTAAAGCGGGCCCAGCGTTCCGCCGCTGTTTCTTCTTTTGGGAAAAGGTAATCCTGTGACATGTTCGTAAGTCCTAGATTTTTTATGTGTCGTTGGATCATACTGGACGAGGCAAAAACTTCAATTGATCGTGGCTATCGGTCGATGGCTTAAGAGCACCGAAATTGAAGTAGAAATTCGTTAATTACATGCGATAGGCTACTGGCCTCACAAAATAATAAGGGTTAGGAATATGATCACCGGCGCCGACGAATACCCCTTTCACCAAACCCCAGAGCCCATGGCCTATGCAGGCACCGATCGCAATTTTTACGATCGTTACTTCTTTAATGGGTATTCACCTGACGGTGAGATCTTTTTCGCGATAGCCTTTGGCGTTTATCCTAACTTGGACATCATGGATGGTGCCGTTAGTATTTTGCACGGCGATAAGCAACACAATTTTCGCGCCAGTAAACACATGCAAGGTGAGCGCTCTGTCTTGCAAGTCGGTCCTTTGTCGATTCATATCGAGCAGCCACTGCTTAAGTCACGTATTGTTTTGGCTGACAACGATAGTGGAATGACTATCGACGTCACGATGACGGCACGGCACGCACCGGTGGAAGAGCCTCGATTTATCCGTCGTATCGGTACTCGTTCGCTAATGGATTACACCCGCATGACGCAAAACGTGGAATGGTCGGGTTTTGTCAGTGTCGATGGCAATCGTTCTGAACTTGACGGCCGCAAAGTCCGAGGCACGCGCGATCGAAGTTGGGGTATTCGTCCAGTTGGCTTGCCCGACCCCCAGCCACCAACCGCAGGGGGTTTATCGCAGTTTTTTTGGTTGTGGAACCCGTGCAACTTTGACGACTACGTGGCGTTTTCGCATACCAATGATGACGAATACGGACGCCCTTGGAACCGCCTAGGCGCCATTCAAGCGATTGGTGGCAATATCATTGAATTTGACGAAGTGGAATACCAGTATGAGTGGGAGGGGCCTACAAGCCGCAAAATCAAAGAGCTAAGAGCCTTGTGTCAGTCAGAGCAGGGTGACGCCGTGCTAACGTTTCGACCGACCGCGACCTTTTTTATGCCAGGGCTTGGCTACATGCACCCCGAATGGGGGCATGGCACTGATCACGGCGACCTGGCAGTTACGCAGGACACTTGGGATGTGCATCAATGCTTATTGGATCCTCGTTTTCTGCACATTCAAGCGATATCCGATGTTACTTTGGAATTTCAGGGTGCGATTCATCAAGGAACCGGTGTTGTA
>NZ_CBFHWH010000138.1:0-428 GCF_965659035.1 Aequoribacter sp.
GCAGCTTCAGTAAGCCCATCGCGCGCCTTTGGAATATTAAAATCCGCCAGCCGCTCTTTACCACCAACCCAGACGCTAAACCGCCGGTTCTCAACCCCCGGTCGTTCGGCAAAGAACAAAGTGAGGGCGTATTGACCAGGAACGACCTGTAATTCATAGCTCTGAGGTCCTTCACGAAAACTTTGATACAGTGCTTCTTGCTGGCTTCCTTTTACCTTGTCGATGGTTCCGCAAGTGCTGTGCGTCTGCTCTGCGCATGAATCTTGCAGATAAACCGTGCCGTCGGGGCCTTTGAACAGGCTACCGCCAAGGTTTACCGCGACGACATTTGAGGGGGGTGCTTTAACGGCCATCGGATCTGCCGCTAACGACACCCGAGCCTGACTCACGGTCGCCGTACAAAGCGTAAGCGCAGAGATACACCCCAG
>NZ_CBFHWH010000138.1:438-3014 GCF_965659035.1 Aequoribacter sp.
CAAAACGCCACCTTTATTCGTTATTAACAGACCGCAGAGGTCTAGGGTCACACAGCGATTTCAAGGGCAACAGACCCACTGCGATAAGGTGGATTAATAAACAGCTTAGTTGGACTAATTCAACAAGTGAACGATGGACTGACGGTAGTTTCGGCTCACTTTCAAAGTGGTGTCTCCCTCGAGGTGCAACAAAGATTCCCCTTTTGACAAGGGCGTTATTTGAGTCACCTTATCAAGGTTGACCAGAGTCGAACGATGAATGCGAGCAAATGGCCCGGAACTTAAACGCTGCGACAGCTCCGTCATAGTGCAACGCATAATATGCGTCACAGGACCCACGTGCACACACATGTAATCGCCCGCTGCATCCACCCAATCAATATCGTTAAAGTCAACGAGCTGAATTTGACCATTGTCGCGGATGGTAAGTTTCTGCACGGCGCCAGATGCCGGTGGTTGCAATTGAGTGTCACGCCCCAGCGCTTTATCGACGGCACTCATGAGTTCACCCTTTGACACAGCAACATGGCGTTCTCTGGCCCTCTCAATGGCGCGAGCTAGGCGCGAAGCCTCTAAGGGTTTCAGCACATAGTCTACTGCTGCTAAATCGAAGGCCTCGACAGCATAGTCATCATAAGCCGTTGCAAAGATGAACAGGGGCATAGCGTCGTCTTCTTGAATCGCTTTCACGACGTCAAAGCCGTTCATGCCTGGCATCTGAATATCTAAAAACACCAAGTCGGGTGATTCTTCGCGGATCGCGGCAATAGCTTCCCGACCATTTTTGCACGTACCAATGACTTCAATATCGCCGTTGTCAGCGAGCAATGACAGCAGATATTCTCGCGCTAGGGGCTCATCGTCGACAACTATTGTGCGCATCATGAGGCTTTCGCTCTTTCATAAGCATAAGACAAGGGCAAGCGTATCACGACCATCAATCCACCTTCCCCACGGTTAGCAATATGCATTGTCGCGTTGTCACCATAGGAGCTCGACAGTCGTTCGCGGATATTTCGAAGACCGACGCCAGTGCCAGAGGGTTGCGGTAAATCTTTCGTATCCGCAAGTCCAGGTCCGTCATCACTCACCGTTAATACCAAAGAGTTTTCCTTATTCGTTGCGCTGATTTCGATGGTCCCGCCGTCTTCATTTGGCCCGACCGCGTACTTGATGGCGTTTTCAACCAAAGGCTGAAGCAGCATGCTTGGGATTTGTGCCTCTGTAATACTAGGATCTACATCCACCCGCACCGTCAGCCGTTCACCGAAACGCGCCTGCTCGATACTCAAGTACATTTCTAACGCTTGTATCTCTTGTTGTACGTCTACGGTCTGTAATGGATCGCTTTGTAGGGAATATCTCAGAAAATGTCCGAGCTCAGAAATCATAGTCCCCGCGCGCGCTTTTGAACCGGTCGCTACAAGACCCTGCAAGGCGTTTAGAGTATTGAATAAAAAATGTGGGTTTAACTGATAGCGAAGCATCGTCAACTGCGCCATACGAGCCGCCGTCTCGGCTTGAGCTAAGCGCATAGATTGCTCGTTGCGGTCAGCCGCCATTTTCATCAATACGGCATGCTCGTACTGTGCAAGCTGGTAGTACTTAATACCGTGGTACAAAGCGGTCCAACACAGAAAAATAAAAATAGAGGGGAAGAGCCAACCCCCAAAGTCACCCCACAGGTTCGACTCTTCCGTTAACAGCAAAAACAGCGACAGGCGCATCACTGACCACAAGGTCGCAAACCCCAATACCACAAACGCTACGATCGCCGCGCGTTTGACTAAAGGCGTGTCCCAGCAACGTTTGAGCACGTAGCGCATCGGCCACGTGAGCAGAATACCCAGTACTGACTGAAGAATGTTGTGCCCGATGTAGCTTAGCTCTGGCTGGTCGTACCACAGATTTAAACTGAAATAACTGACGAGCGAGAGCCCTGACCATCCCAAAATCTGCAACAGCCAAAATTGCGAGTTTTGGCTCTCGATGAGGTGTTGCACGAGCGAGTGTCGCTGTTGATTTGGCATGGGCACGCTTCTTACGCTGGGATTATATGCGTTATGTACTGTCAAGCTTGCCTGCTGTTTTATTTTGGTGCAAGTGCCCATGGTATTCTTTGCTTTGCCCAGCCCTCTACTTGACTTAGGATAAGGCGGACTGATCTCTCGTTTAAGTGGCTAAGCCCGAGGAATGACCATGCTCAGACAACCCCTGCTGCGGGTCGCACTAGTATTACTGGCGACTCTCAACGCCCTACCGGTTACTGCATCGGATAGTGCTCCCGCTTACATTGCGGTCTCTGGTACAGCGAGCCTGACGACTACCCCGAACCGCGCCGAACTCACACTGAGCGTCGAAAAAGATGCGAATCAGGCTGCTCAGGCCCAAAAGCAGGTACAGCGCATAGTCGAGAAGGCGCTTGTGTTTCTGTCGCAGCAGAGCATTGAAACGAAGGCTATTCGCTCAACTACCTTGGCGATTCAGCCTCAGTACAGCTGGGACCGAGATCAGCAGCAGCAACGCTTGAATGGCTACCGCGCCTCGCAATCGATAGTCGTAATCTTAAAAGACAT
>NZ_CBFHWH010000139.1:0-2879 GCF_965659035.1 Aequoribacter sp.
GCTTGGAATGGTCCTGCGACCATGGGGAAGGAAAGTGTATGAAGATCGTCGATGTGCGTATCCGAGAACTGACTGGCACAGCACAATACACGGACGACTTATGGCAAGAGCGCCAACGAAGCCCGATGGATATTTACCCCGAAGCCAAAGCTCGGGGCGGCAAAGAACTCTATAAAGCCTGGAAATTTATTGGTGACGGCGACAGTCACGAAGTGAAGGGTGTATTCGTAGAAATAGAAACCGACGAAGGCATCACAGGCATTGCGGGGCCCATAAACTGGACCATACCCTGCGTGTACATCGAAGCGCAACTCAAACCCATCCTCATCGGTAAAGATCCCTTTGCGACAGAACTGCTCTGGGACCAAATGTATCGCTCAGCGCCCCACGGCCGCAAAGGCTTCCACATGCATGCCATCAGCCATGTTGACGTGGCGCTATGGGATATCAAAGGTAAGGCCTTAGGCGTGCCTGTCTGCACTCTGCTTGGCGGGCCTGTGCAACAGAGAATACCGGCCTATGCCAGCACGGTTGGATTCTCGCTCGAGCTTGAACATGTTTATGAAAAGGTCAAACAGTTTCGTGCAGATGGATACACCGCGACCAAATGGTTTGTCCGCGAAGGTCCGACCGATGGTCCTGAGGGTGAACGTAAGAATGTAGCGCTGATCAAGACGATCCGTGAGGCGGCTGGTCCTGACATGAAGATCATGCTGGACTCGTGGGGCAGCTGGGACGTCCCCTATACGCTTAGAATGGCCCGACTGATGGAGGCCTACGATCCCTACTGGTTCGAGGAACCCGTGCTTACCGATCTACCCAAGAGCTACGCCCGTCTTCGGCGGGAGTCGTCAGTGAAGATCGCTGGGGGCGAGCATGAGTTCACGCGTTGGGGCGCCAAAGCCATGATGGATCAAGAGTGCTGCGACATTTACCAGCTCGATCCCGTCTGGTGTGGCGGCATCAGTGAAATGATGAAAATTTATGCACTGGCGTCAACCTACGACGTACCCCTTATTCCGCACGGAACCTCTCAGCACATCAACGCTCACGTTTCATTCGCGGTTAATGCGGTTGCAGCGCCGATGATGGAACATTTGATCAGCTTTAGACCCATGACCCAGCACTTTTTGTTGCATTCTTTAGAACCCGTGAATGGTTATTTCACGCCGCCAGAAGTACCGGGCGTTGGACTCGATCTAGACGAGACCAAAATAGAGTCAGAGCGGCTGCTGAGCTGGATCTAAGCGAGCGAGGGTTCGTCGAGAGACGCCCTCGCGACACACAAACAACCGCTTAACAGCGTTGTCGAAGCAACACAACTACCCATAACAATGATAAAGGTGATGAGCATGAGCTACAGAAAATTTAAGAACCTCCATAGCGGGATCAAACCACTATCTGCTGCTGTTGCAGCGGTGCTATTGACGGGCGCAGCAGTCCCTTCAATGGCGCAAACCGGATCTACAGGGATGATGCTTGAAGAAGTTATCGTCACAGCTCAAAAACGTGAGCAAGGCGTTAACGATATTCCAATGTCGGTCACAGCGTTTTCAGGTGACAGCATGGCTGAAATGGGTATCGAAGATACTGCCGACTTGGCAGCTATCGTGCCTGGATTTGCGTACAGCGATTCCGTCCTCGGCACCCCAGTTTATACAATGCGAGGTGTCGGCTTCAACGAAACCAGTGCGCAAGCATCGTCTACGGTTGGCGTCTACCTCGATGAAATTGGTGTCGCTTATCCCATTATGACGAAGGGTGTAATGCTGGACGTGCAGCGCGTTGAAGTCCTCAAAGGCCCTCAGGGCACACTGTATGGACGCAACTCTACCGGTGGTGCGGTCAACTACATCACCAACAAACCTACCGAAGAGTTTGAATCATCTGTTTCTATGAGCTACGGACGTTTCGACGCAATGACTTTAGACGGTTTCGTCAGCGGCTCGGTTACTGACAATCTGCAAGCGCGTTTAGCAGTGAAAACGGTCAACTCTGGTGAAGGTTGGCAAAAAAGTGTCACGCGCGACGACGAACTCGGCGAGCAAGATAAATTATCACTCCGCTTGAGTCTTGCGGCTCAGCTCGGTGACGATACCGATGCAGCTTTCAGCTTGGCTTATTGGGAAGACAATTCCGATTCGCTTGCACCTCAGTTTGTTAAAGCAACCTACCCTTCTCGTATCGGGCCTGCTGCTGACATCATTAACCAATATGCACCTGATGGCCCCTTGGGCAATGATGCTCAGAAAGCAGACTGGACAGAGGGCGCAGGTCAGCAGATCAACATGGAAAGCACCAGCCTATCGCTACAAATTACGCACGCGATTAATGACTCTCTGACCTTTAAATCCCTGACTGGATACGCCGAGTTCGATGACACTGATTCTTTTTACGAGCGCAGTGGTATTCAAGGCATCCCAGCGTCCGTCGTGCCCGATGGATTTAAAAGCGGCGATATTACTGGGCGGAATACTGGACTCCTTGTCAGTGATGCTTACATCCAGAACACCGCCATTGAGGCCTGGACTCAAGAATTTCGCCTTTCTGGCGAGACAGAGACCGCCAGCTGGATTGCCGGAATTTACTACAGCCAGAATGAAGTCGACAATCGCGCGACACAGGTCATGGAGATGAACCAAGCGGTATCTTATGCCCCTCTCCCCGTTTACAACTTTGACCGGTTTGACAACACCACCTTCCAAGAGACCTCTACATTCGCTATTTACGCCAGTGCAGACTGGGCCGTCGGTGATAAACTGGTGGTAACAACAGGTGTGCGCTACACCGAGGACGAAACAGACTATGCCGGCTGTAGCCGAGATACCAATGGCTCATTGGCAACTTTTTATCGAACAGCGATTGGGGAGTTTACCAAC
>NZ_CBFHWH010000140.1:0-2698 GCF_965659035.1 Aequoribacter sp.
ACCGCCGCAGATCGCTGGGTGTACACCGATGCGTTAACGGGCAATAACCGCTCGTTCGAGCGCGTTGGCTTTGAATCGCGCCTTCAGCTGACCAACACCTGGTTTGGCGTTGAGGGCGAAGCGGAGTTTGGCCTGCGTTATATGGAAGAGGAGTCGAACGACACCCGCATCCGCGCCACTCGCGCAGCCGATAGAACCGGTATAAACGACCGTCATCGTATCGACAGCGCCGAAGACGTCGCAGCGTACGTACAAAACCGCTTCGAAATCAACGACCGTCTAGCGTTGACGCCGGGCTTGCGCGTCGAGTCCTACGAGCAAACCCGCGTAATTCTGAGCGACAACAATGCTTCAGCAACAACCAGCAACACCGAGTGGTTGCCGGGTCTTGGCGCAACGTATGAGATCACCGACAGTGCCCAAGTGTTTGGCGGTGTGTATCGCGCTTTCTCGCCTGCGGCGAATGGCGTGGCGCTAGACGGTCTGCAAGATCAGGAGCTTGACGGCGAGCGCTCGACTAACTTCGAGCTGGGTTTGCGTGGCTTGCAGGGCGCATTCAACTACGAAGTTGCCGCCTTTTACATGGACTTTGACAACCAAGTTGTCACGGGCAACTCAGACCCTAATTTGTCGCAAAGTAATGCGGGCGAAACCACGCACGCAGGCATGGAGTTTAGTGTAGGTTTGGTGTTTGGCAACGGCTTTAGTATTGATGCCAACGCGACCTGGGTACCCGAATCCGATTTTAAAACCGGCGGCTACGAAGGCAACCGTCTGCCCTACGCCCCAAAAGTATTGGCCAACTTAGCACTTAACTACCAGCGCGGTGACTTCAGTGGCGGTGTATTAGTGCACCACCGCGGCGAGCAGTACGGCGACCCCAGCAACCAAGTCGCTTTGCCAACGGGCGCAGCCGGTGGAATTTGGGGCGGTCGCTTAGACGCGTACACCATTACGGATGCAGTGGCCCAGTACGAATTCAGCAGCAACTTGACGGTGTTTGGATCGGTTAAAAACGTCATGGATGAGCGTGCCATAACAGGTCTTCGCCAAGGCATTTATGTGGCACCGGGTCGCAGCGTCGAAATGGGCGTACGCATTCGACTGTAACTCCGCAAATACGGTGTGATACGTAAGACACACACCGTGTTTACCACAACCGCAAGCTCCCCCGGCTATGCGGTTACTTTTGGCCGCGGCCCCCTGCCGCGGCTTTTTTATTGAGGGGCCAAATGGTTTCATTTAAACGGGATCGATGATTGCTGACTGGGTTTACTGCCAGCCTGTGATAAGGTTCGTGTCAAACAAACATCAGGTACAACCATGACCCCTCTTATTAATCACTTAGACCACGTCAGCATCGCAGTAACCGACCTGACCAGTGCGATAGGCGACTATCAGACCTTGTTCAACACCACCGTGAGTGCTCGTGCATCGAGCAATCAAAACGAGGCCTGGCTCTACACAGGCAACATCTGGCTGCGCTTGCACCAGAGCCGCGATGCCAGCGGCCTGCACCATATGGCCTTTGCCTGTAGCGACTGGACAAAAGCTCAGCGGCGCATCAAACAGTTTTCATTAACCACAGATAACATCGAGACGGCGGCATTAGAAGATAGTACCGTACGAATAAACCCTGAACGCACGCGCGGCCTATCGCTCAGCATGATACCAGAAGAGCAACCCTCGCAAGCGGCTCTAAATCTGCCGCGCGGCGTTGCAGGTCTGGACCATGTCGTGATCAAAACCGCCCGCCCCGAACACACCGGATTTGTCTATGGCTCAATCTTGGGCCTTGATTGCCGCATGGATTTGAGCAACCCGACGTGGGATTCGCGCCTCATTTTTTACCGCTGCGGCGATCTAATTGTGGAGATTTTCCATCCGTTAAGTAGCGGTGAGCAAAACGCACCCGACACCTTCTATGGACTGACCTGGCGTGTCGAAGATATTAACGCAACGCGCGCACGACTGATCAATTCGGGCGTTGCCGTCTCGGATCTACGCAAAGGTCGTAAGCCTGGCACCGCTGTATTTACCGTTAAATCGCATACGCAGGATGTGCCTACGCTGTTTATTGGGCCCGCCTAGTCTCAAGCCCCCTTAGGCGCCCCCGGCAATCCGGCGTAGTAGTGCCCTGCAGTCATACCACCGTCGACTACCAGCTCCATACCCATGCAGTACGACGCGTCATCAGAGGCTAAATACGCCGCGGCGGCCGCAATGTCAGATGGGTCGCCGGCCCGCTGGCTGGGATAGCGCGCGTAGGCTTTATTCACATCCTCGCGCTTGTTGCCCTGCGGGTTAGACAAGGGGGTATCGATACCGCCTGGATGGATAGAGTTTACGCGTATACCCCGTGGGCCCCACTCTAGCGCTAACGATTTGGTTAAACCTCGCACCGCAAACTTTGTAGCACCGTAAATCGACACCGCGTTCGCACCTTCGAGCCCGTCGGACGAACTCATGTTAATGACGCTACCCCCGCGCTTCTCGAGTAGCGGCAAAGCGGCTTGGCAACCGTAAATAACCCCCAGCAAGTTCACGTGAACCAACATCTCGATTTGAGCGTCGGTGTAACCTTCAAAGGGCGCAAAGAACAAAACACCCGCGTTATTTACCAGAATATCCAAACCGCCAAAGCTCGCTTCGACCGCTTGCATCACATTGGCCCAATCAGCACGTAAACTCACATCCT
>NZ_CBFHWH010000141.1:0-2645 GCF_965659035.1 Aequoribacter sp.
CCCCGCAGATTTAGGCAATTTAGCCGTGAATGCAGGCACAAGCGATAGCGCAACAAAGGACGAGATGATGACGGCAGCGGCTAATACACCGCCGAATTCACGAAACAATCGCCCAGCAGTTGAGGGTAAGAAGGCAATGGGCACAAACACGGCGACCAGCACCGCTGTCGTTGCGACGACGGCGAAGAATACTTCGCGTGTGCCCAGCACAGCCGCCGCTCGGGGGCCTAAGCCCATACTCCGTCGCCGCTGGATGTTTTCTGTTACTACGATGGCGTCGTCTACGATCAGCCCGGTCGCAAGTACGAGAGCCAGCAGTGTCAGAATATTAATCGAGAAGTCCATTAGCCATAGCGCGGCGATGGCACCAAACAGCGCTATAGGTATGGAAAACGCGGGAACGATGGTGGCCCTAAAAGACCCAATAAATACCCACAAGGTTGCAACAACGAGTACGACGGTGATCGCAAGTGTCGTAATGACCTCGCTCACAGATTTTCTAATGAACAGGGCGTCGTCATTGGTTACTGTCATCTCTAAGTCGGGGAAGCGATCACGCAGTTGATCGAGCATTGTCAACGCTTGATCGGATATCTCGATCGTGTTCGATCCCGCTTGACGTATGACGCCCAAGCCCACGACGGGCTTGCCGTTCAGTCGCACAAAGCTCCCTGCGTCTGCGGGGCCAAAATAAGCCTGAGCAAGATCGCCAATTCTGGTGTTGCCCGACACGATAATATTCTCGACTTGCTCCGCAGTGACTGAGGTTGCATCCGCACGCACGATCAATCGTTGATCGGTAGATATCAAACTACCAGCGGGCACATCGAAAGGGGCCTGGCGCAAAACATTCGCGACTTGAGAGATGGAAAGACCAAAGCTCGATAGTTTGAGCGGGTCAATGGCAACGCGCAAAACGCGCTCGCGCGCACCGTTCAGGCGAACATCGGCGACCCCATCGATGGATAAAAACTCAGGCGCAATATCCGTTTCTAAGCGTCGCGATAACTCCTCTAGGCTCAGCGTATCGCTGCTTATGGCTATATCCAAAACGGCTCTGGCATCATCATCGGCTTTAACCACATTGACCTGCTCTACATCATTGGGCAAGCGACGACGGATTTGATTGACCGATTCCCGTACCTCGCTCGCGGCAACGTCAAGGTCGACTCCTGGGCGAAATTCCACAACGGTTCGCGCTGAATTTTCTTCCGATTGTGATCGAAGCGATTTCACGCCCGAGACTCGTGCTGCGGCCCCTTCTAATACGCTGGTGACTTCCGCATCGACCGTCTCAGGTGCACCTCCGGGTAGATTCGCCCGCACGGTGACGACGGGGCGGTCGACATCCGGGAGCTCTCGTACCTCTACCCCATTGAGGGCGGCAATACCGGCCAGAGCCACCAGTATATTCAAAACGACAATCAGAATTGGCCGCCGGATAGATACCGAGGGTAAATCGTTGGCCGAAAGGGCCTCTGTGCGTGATTGATCGGTCATTATTCTGCCGCCTCCATTCCCGGGGGAGGAAGGTCTTTAAATTTGAGTGCTTGTCCTTCACGGATATTTTGAATGCCTTCGGTGATCAACAAGTCATTGAATAGGATATCCCCCGAGACTAATACCCGCCCGCGCTGGCGTTGCTCGATCTGAACTGGAACACGTCGAGCGATGCGGTCGCGTGCTACCCAAATATAGGGTGCGTTGGGTCCCCATGACAGAGCTGCCTCGGGGATTGCGATAAACTCCTCACCAACGCTTTGGATGATTGTTCTAAAGCTTGTTCCTGGCAGGAAATCATCTTGTCGGTTGTCTAATTCCGCCCGAACTCGGAATAATCGCGTTTGCGGATCGATTCGTGAGTCTTTTTCTACGACGGTGGCGGCCACAGGATCACCACTGTAGCGCCAAGGCTGCACGGTAAGCGTGGCGCCCGTTGCCAGTAAACTGACCGCTGCCTCGGGGACTTTAAGGTCGATGATCAGGGTTTCGCGATCGTCTAGCGTGGCGATTACCGTTTGGCTACTGATTCTGTCTCCTGGCTCTATGTCAGAGAGACCTACAAAGCCGCTGAACGGTGCAATAATTTGACGGTCCTCAACCTCGATTTGGGCTTGGTTCAAATCTACGAGCGCGAGGTCTCGCGCAAGTTTGGCTCGATCGAGGTCTGATTGAGGCACGGCTCCTTGCTCAAAATTTTTGCGTACGCGCTCGAGAGTGCGTTCGGCATCCTGCAGATTTAGTTGAGCTTGTTTCAGCGCCACTTGTTGCCGGCGGTCATCCAGTTGAACCAGTATGGCGCCTTGCGTAACGTAGTCGCCTGCTTTGAAATTTACTGCTGCGACTCGCTCAGCGACGGCGGCGTAGAGTGTCACGGAGCGCCTCGCTTCTGCGGTGCCAACCGCTTCGAGACGAGTTTCTTCGTTCGCATAAATAATGGGCTCTACTAAAACGAGCGCTTCTCGGCTCCCGTAAGGTTGTCCAGTGGCATGAATACTCAGCAGCAAACACCAAAGCGCGAGGTGAGTGGTTAAAAATTTCTGGCGCGACCGATTCTTCATTGTGGTGTAACCCTTCGATAGAGCAATCGTGTATTTTGAAACACGCAACGTTATAGGATATCGCGGCGTGTGTGTGTTCAAGTC
>NZ_CBFHWH010000142.1:0-2590 GCF_965659035.1 Aequoribacter sp.
TCAAAGGCGTCGCATTGTCAGCCGCTACAGTAACGACGGTGTTGTGGAAGAAGCCGCCTGAACCCGCTTTAAAGTTCAAAATGTATTCATCGTCCGCCGCTTTTTTGTCAGCGATAATGGTGACGTTAGACAAAGTCGGCTTGGACAAGAATAGACTCGTGCCTTGGGTATCCATCTCGAACGCCTCACCCGAACCATTGGGCGACTGCTTAACGATGATGTACTGCAAGTTGCCCTGATAGCCTTCGTCCCAGTCAACTGAGTCGTCTAAGTTGTTGGTGAATACGCCATATTTTAGGTTTACGGTACCGCCGTAAAACTCAATGCCGTCGTCTGAGTTACCCTCGACTTGGATGTACTCCATAGTCGTGCCAGCACCCACACCAACCAACGAGATACCGTTGATTTCGTTACCTGGTGCGAACTCGTAACCACCTTCGGCAACGACAACGTACTTAAGGACACCGCTGTTGTCGTTGGCGTTATAACCGCCCGCGAAACCCGATTCACCCTCGGAGTCAATGTTACAAACAGCCCCACCATCGGCACATTCGTTGTGAGGACCGAAACCGTGAATAATCAAACCACCCCACTCGCCAGCGCCCGTTATATCAGCATCATCTGAGCTGAATACGATCGGCTTATCGGCAGTACCTGCCGCCATAATTTTTGATCCGCGGGTAATCACTAAGTTGGCGAATGTACCGGTCTCGCCGTAGATGTTTACACCAGGCTCAATCGTCAAGGTCACGTTTTGAAGCGAGGAGCCATCAGCTAACGTAGTGCTGTCAGAGAGCTCACCGTTACCATTACCGACCGTCACACGGCCAGTCATAAGGTAATCAACACCAGCGACCAAGGTAGCGTCAGCACTAATCGAGCTCGGTAAAACACATTGACCGTTGGCTGCTTCCGTGGTGAACGCGGGGCACTCGACGACAGGATCGGTGGTACCGCCCGTGTCTGTTCCCGTATCGGTGTTGGTATTGTTGGTTGTCGTGTTGTTGCTGTTGACCACATCGTTGCTTGAAGTCGGCGCATCAATGTTAATCGTTGCGCTATCCCCCTCCGAGCAGCCTTGTAGCCCACCTAGAGCGCCTAGCGTGATTAACGCCGCGGCCAGTTGCTTTCTCATCATTACACTCCTCATTGGTTTTCACCCTTTCGCACTGCGTGCATTTAAAATTTCCAGTCGATACCGACTGATAAAGACATGCCTTTCTCGTACGCTTGGAAGGTCTGCCCGCCCTGCGTATATTCGTATTCACTGTTCAGGATATTGCTGAGCTTGGCCTTCAGTGTGCCCTGCTCGGCAAACTCCCAACGGTAGACCAAGTTCAAGTCCAAACGTGGCTCATAGATCACGTCCGGCGCACCTGACACACCCACGTCAGCAATGGACTCTCCGCTTTGGTTCAACAGCAAGGTCAGCTGCTGCCCACTGGCGAAGTCGTCGTAGCCAATCACCAAGTTGGCGGTATATTCGGGCTGCCCTTGCAGCGCGCGGCCTGTAGCGCCGCTGCCAAAGGTGACTTCTGATTCAATCAATGCAGTGTTGAACGAGATAAAGATCGAGTCGTCGTAGTCATCACCTAACATGAACTCTTTACGACCTTCGATCTCGATACCGTAAAGCTCGGCACTGTCTGAGTTGGTAAATGTCCGGGAATTACCCGCGGTGCCCGATGCTGGCTGCACAACACGCTCAATGGGTTTATCAAAGTCTTTGTAGAACAAGGCAACCGATAAACTGTCTTGCTCGTCGAAATACCACTCCCAACGCAAGTCCGCGTTCATAATCGTCGAGATTTGGAGGAAGGGGTTACCACGTACACGGAAGTTAAACTCGGTATCGTAGAATGTTGCGTTGGCCGCTTCTTTAAAGTCGGGTCGAGCCACCGTCTCGGATACCGCAAAACGCAGTTGATGTGAGTCGTTGATGAACCAGTTCACACCAAATCCAGGCAACACCGACGACTCGTCGATCAAGGATTCCACCGGAGCCTGAGTACCTTGTAACGAGAAGGTCTTAGTGGTCTGCTTGTAGGTCTCGTAACGTGCACCAAGGAGCACCTGCCAAGAGGTGTTAAAGGTGTGGTCGTACGAGAAGTAAACGCTGTTGTAATCCAGTTCCGCGTCATAGCTGTCACTGGCAAGCGTTTTATCGACGAAGACGAACCCATCATTCGGGTTGTCTGCGACGGTATCTAGCTCAGGAGAAACACCTGCGACCAATACCTCAGACGCAAGAATATTGTCGGTATTTAGCAGATCATCACGAGCTTGGTTGATGTTAAACCCGTAGGTTTTCGACTCTGAATCACGCTCGCGATAAATGCTTTGTGCACCGAATTGCAGCGAGGAGAACGCTTCACCGTCATCAAAAATATCCCAGGTAAAATCCAGAGTACCGTCGAAGTTCGCATCGGTAAGCTCGTCGTAGCGTTTAAACGTCGTACCAGGCTCTACAAAGAAACCCGCTAGAGCGACTGTCTGCTGATCGTTAAGCCGGTCAAATGCAAATCCCGCCTTAAGCTCGGCGGCATTTGTTTGCGACTGGGACGCCCTAAATTCTGACTCACGGCGCTCA
>NZ_CBFHWH010000143.1:0-2556 GCF_965659035.1 Aequoribacter sp.
CATCACACTCAGTGCGTGCGGCTAAACTTCCGCAGCAGATTTAAGCCGTCTGAGATCTTTTGATCGCCACCAAGCGATAAGACCAACTCCTCCGGTACAAGCAGCACCCACAAGCACGGCAGGCACTACGCCCATCCAAGCCGCGACGGCGCCACCGCGCAAATCGCCCAGTTCATTTGATGACGCAATGAACAGCGAATTCACCGCATTCACGCGACCGCGCAACTCATCTGGGGTAGCTAGATGTACAATGCTCGTTCGCAATATCACACTGACCATATCGGATGCGCCATAAATGAATAACGCGAGCAAGCTCAACCAATACAACTCTGATAAACCAAAAATCACAATGGAGATCGTAAAGGCCGCAAGGGCCAAGAACAAAGCCCGACCCGAATGTGGACCGTGTCCAAACCTTGAAATCACTAACCCAGCTGCCACTGAGCCCAAAGCTGGCATAGCTCGCATATACCCCAATCCTTCGGGCCCGACTTGCAGAATATCCATGGCATAAATAGGTAAGAGCACCATCACGCTGCCCATCATAACGGCGAACAAATCAATGGCCATTGATGGGAAAACCAGGGGGTTACGCCAGACAAAAATAATGCCTTGAACCACATCGCGCCATTCGCGCTGTGTTTTTTTAACCATTGCCGGTTCGTTCAATAAGGTCACAGCAATAAAGGCAACAAACATCAACGAGGCGATAATCCAGTACACTTTCACATCGAACCAATGCAATAAATAACCGGCAACGAAAGGCCCTACAGTCGTCGCTGTTGTCCATACCGTACTGGCTACTGATACTGCCTGCGAAAGTTCAGTCTTACTGACCAATCCGGGCAAAATCGACTGAATAGAAGGCCCAACGAACGCGCGCGCACACGAATTGCTCAGCAGTAACAGATAAATCCAACTGACATCTTGCACACCGTCACGTAGTATCCACGCGAGTGTGCAGTAGGTCAGCATTTGAACCACAATCGTCACTTGCAGCACTCGCCGCCTGGGCGCATTATCAACGACCCAACCTGACACCAAAAATAAAGCCCAAATTGGCACAATTTGAGTCAAGCCAATGAACGCCAAATCCATAGCGTCACCTGTTGCTTCGTAGATATGCCAACCCACAGCAACCGCTAAACTCGTCACCGACAAACTCAAAAATACCCGCAGCACCAGGTATAGGACGAAAGACCGATTCTTGAATAGATGTGACGATGACATAGTGTGGGTCTACTTTTTGACGCAGACGATTTCCATACGAAATTGGGCCGCTACACTACGCCAGCTTTGCCCTATGGGCAAGTTATGTAAGTGCAATAACCCTTGCGAGAAACCGTTGGTTTGGGCAATCGAGGAACAAAAGATAAACATGAACACGATAGCACCATCATTGCTGAATCACTCGCTTTCCCATTAAGATGGATGGTATGACACAAAGATCAAGGATCCTTATGCCAACCATCGGAACCCCATTTTCATCCACAGCCACCAAGGTTCTTCTTTGCGGTTCAGGTGAACTAGGCAAAGAAGTGGTCATCGCTTTACAGCGCCTCGGGGTAGAAGTCATTGCCTGCGACCGCTACGCTAACGCCCCTGCCATGCAGGTAGCAGATCGTAGTCACGTGCTGTCGATGCTCGACGGAGTTGCCTTACGCGCAGTGATCGAGCAAGAGCAACCTGATTACATCGTGCCCGAAATTGAGGCGATCGCTACCGACACCTTAGTCGAGCTTGAGTCTGAAGGATTCAACGTGATCCCCACTGCCAAAGCGGCACAGCTCACCATGAATCGGGAGGGCATTCGCACTCTCGCAGCAGAAACCTTAAATTTGCCGACATCAGCCTATCGTTTTGCAGACAATTACGACGATTTTCAGGCAGCGGTGGGTGCCATAGGATTTCCCTGCATTGTTAAACCGATCATGAGCTCGTCAGGCAAAGGCCAAAGCATGGTCAAGTGCGCGCAGGACATTGAACGTGCCTGGCAATACGCCCAAGAAGGTGGCCGCGCTGGAGCGGGCCGTGTCATTGTCGAGGGATTTATCGACTTTGATTACGAGATCACGCTCCTCACAGTGCGACACATCGATGGCACCAGCTTCTGCCAGCCAATTGGGCATCGCCAGGAAGACGGTGACTACCAAGAATCTTGGCAACCTCAAGCCATGTCGGTTGTCGCGCGAGAAAAATCCGAACACATAGCAAAAACAATCACCGATGCATTAGGCGGCCGGGGGCTGTTCGGTGTGGAATTATTTATCAAGGGTGACGACGTTTGGTTTAGCGAAGTATCACCCCGTCCGCACGATACCGGCATGGTTACGCTGATCTCTCAAGACCTATCGGAGTTTGACTTGCACGCCCGCGCCCTGCTGGGCTTGCCAATTCCGATCATTCGTCAGCGCGGCCCATCAGCATCAGCCGTGATCTTGGTCGAGGGCGAATCCAATAAAACGGCGTTCGGAAATTTGGCCCAAGCGCTAAAAGAGCCTGATACCGACCTGCGCTTATTCGGCAAGCCCGAAGTCTCAGGTAAACGCCGTATGG
>NZ_CBFHWH010000144.1:0-2539 GCF_965659035.1 Aequoribacter sp.
GTTCTTGTCGTTGATGGCGATCGAATGCTTTTAGCTCGCAATGCACGCTTCCCTCGGCCTATGTTTTCGACACTTGCAGGTTTCGTGGAGGCGGGTGAAAGTGCCGAACAAACCATTGCTCGGGAGATTTTCGAGGAAGTCGGCTTGGTCAGCGGAAAACTACAGTATTTCGACTCGCAGGCTTGGCCATTCCCAGATCAGCTGATGCTGGGTTACTTTGCCCAGTACGCGGGCGGCGACATCCAGGTAGACGGTGTAGAAATAGCCGAGGCTCAGTGGTTCGATTATCGCGAGCTGCCCAGAAATATCCCGCCAACCATGAGCATTGCAGGGCGCTTGATTCAGCATTATTGCGAACTTCGGGATCAACAAATTAATTTATTTGAGTAGGTCTGACCATGGAATGGATCGCCGATTACGGTGTGTTTTTGCTGAAAAGTGTCACGGTTTTGGTGGCGCTCATTGTGTTTGTCGGATTTGTCGCGAGCCTCAGTCAGCGACAAAAAGGTGATCAGCGCGAGGGGCGAGTCAAAATTCAAAGCTTGAACGATGACCACGAAGATAATCTCGATGATTTTTTAGCCTCGGTGTTAGAGCCAGAGGACTATAAGCGCCACAAAAAGGACGAAAAAAAGACCAAAAAAGCCCTAGCCAAAGCCTCAAAAAAGGCGGGTAAAAAAGCCGATGCAGAAGAAGCGGGCCGGCCTCGGGTATTTGTTGTGGATTTTGATGGCGATATCAAGGCCTCGGCAGTAGAGGGGCTACGTAAAGAAATTAGCACGCTGGTGGCCAACAAGGCTGAGGGTGACACCGTCATCTTACGATTGGAGAGTCCTGGAGGCATGGTTCATAGCTACGGCCTGGCAGCAAGCCAACTCGATCGAATTAAAAATGCGGGCATTAAGTTAATCGTCAGTGTTGATGCGGTTGCGGCCAGTGGTGGGTATATGATGGCCTGCGTTGCAGATGAGATTGCGGCAGCACCTTTTAGCGTCATTGGCTCGATTGGTGTGGTTGCTCAGGTGCCCAACGTGCATCGGTTGCTGAAAAAGAATGACGTAGATGTTGAGATTCTAACGGCTGGTAAATACAAGCGCACATTAACCGTGTTGGGTGAGAACACCGAAGAGGGGCGTCAAAAGTTCATTGAGGATTTAGAGTCAACCCACGATCTGTTCAAAGCCTTTGTTCAAGAGCATCGACCAAATCTCGACATCGAAGCTGTCGCTACCGGTGAGATTTGGTACGGTAAGGAGGCGGTCAATAACGGTTTGGTCGATCGGATAGCGACAAGTGATGACCTCATTTTGGAGGCGCTGCAGACCAGCCAGGTTTTTCGGGTGAGTTACGAGCAAAAAAGAACTCTGGCTGAGCGCTTAGGGTTTGCGGCGGAGCAGGGTGTCATCAAAGCCTTTGAGCAGCTCTGGGCACAGCAGTCAAAGCGATGGTTTTGATGGATTGGCGCTATCCTAACCCCTACACGCATGCTGTCTGTGTGAACAGCGAGCATATTGATGGATTAGGTCATAGTAACAACACCCAATACATCCAGTGGTGCGAGGCGGCGGCGTGGGCGCATTCTGCGGCGTTAGGCATGAGCTTAGAAATGTATCAGACTTTAGGGCGTGCTATGGCGGTCGTGCGCAGCGAATTCGATTACCTCAAAGCGACGTATGAAGGTGACCAATTACTTGTTGGGACATGGCTAACGGATATGTCCAAACGCTTGAATATGGAGCGCCGGTTCGAGGTCCGCAGGCAATTAGATGGCACGCTTGTGTGTCAGGGTGTATGGCAATTTGTTTGCATCCGCCTAGATACAGGTGCTCCTGCCAGAATGCCGCCCGAGTTTGAAGCAGTGTATGCTCCTGCTTTAGTCGGATTTCCTTGTTAAGGGATTCTTAACGTTGGGGCTTCACAATAGCCAATAATCATTGATCAGCGAGGTTGTCAGATGAACGGGCTAGTCAGAGTCATCGTAGTAATCGTATTCAGTTGCGCCAGCGTTTTGGCTTGGTCTGAGGACCTTAAACAAGTCATTGCAGACTGGGAGATCGCTAACTTCACGCTTGATGGCGATGCGCAAAAACAGGCCTTTGATGCCTTGCTTGAACGCGCTGAAGCCCTGCGTTCTGCACCCACGGCAACAGCAAAGAACTTGTTGTGGGCAGGCATCATCGAGTCGTCGTACGCCGGAGAAATAGGGGGCTTGAATGCCTTGGGTCATGCCAAGCAGGCCAAAAAAGACTTCGAGTCGGCCTTGAAAGCGGGCGATCCTGATGTGACGCCCGCGGCGTTAGCGAGCTTGGGGACTCTGCATTCCAAAGTGCCTGGCTGGCCCATTGGCTTTGGTAATGACAAAAAGGCCAGCAAGTTCTTCGAAGAGGCAGAGAAAGCAGGCGCTGCCAACTTGGATTTTTACATGCTGTACGCTGAGTACGCCTTAAGCAACGGCGACAAGGAAAAAGCCTTGTCGTTGCTGCAGGCATCAGAAAAGGTACCGCCTAGATCTGATAGGCTAATTACTGATTCGGCGCGT
>NZ_CBFHWH010000145.1:0-2538 GCF_965659035.1 Aequoribacter sp.
TGTTCGCCAGCGCATTGCGGTACATGTTTTCAAGTGATCGACCCAGCAGTCCCACACGACGACCAGTGGCGTGCGCGATGCGCAACACCGACTGCATGCGCGCAATATTGCTGGCAAAGCACGCGACTACGACCTTACCGTTCAAGGGTAACAGGGCACGAAACAACCCATCGGCGACTTCGCCTTCAGTGGCAGAGCGCCCGGGTTTTGTTGCGTTGGTCGAATCACATACCACTGCATCCACCGTCTGACGCGCCAAAGCCTGCCAGCTATTTGGCGCCCATGCAGTGCCAACGACAGGTCGAGCATCCGACTTCCAGTCGGCGGTATGCAACACGCTGTAGCTGCCCGCTTGAATATGTAAGGCGCACGTTTCTGGCGTGGAATGCGTCAGCTGCAGCCACCGTACATCAAACTCACCAATACGCCCAACATGGTCAGGCGGGACTTCTATTAGCTCGTTTGGCAGTGGTTTATCGAGCGAAGCAAACTTGCGGCGCAGCACGGTCGCAGTAAAGGGCGTGGTGTAAATCGGGCAACGCAACTGCGCCCAGAGGTAAGGCACGGCACCAATATGGTCCTCGTGCGCGTGAGTTATGATCAGGCCATCGAGCAACTGCCTGCGGCTAACAATGAACTGCGGGTCAGCCATTTGAACCGATGGCCGCAAACTATTGTTTTGTTGCTCGAACGTAATGCCACAATCGACCATTAACCAGCGATCGCGATAGCCGTAAAGATTCAGGTTCATACCAATCTCGCCGGTACCGCCCAGGGGTAAAAAGACGAGATGATCAGACACCAGTTAAAAATCCTTTTTGGGGGGAAATGTCGATGAAGACTGCTCGAGCGATCGCCCTGTCATGGCGCCCGACGCTAAGGCGCTATATTAGTGCTTATTAAAGCGCGGCGCACTCTAATCACCAACGTAAGCACAAATTCGCAAGAAACTGCGATCCTACGTATGGTGGCTGGGTGGGATCAATGAAACAAGTACGGCTCTAGGTCTGATAAGTTCTGCACCACAATCTGCTGTGCCTCGGGTTTAGCATGAATCGAGTTGGGGTCGATATTTAGCTGCTGAAGCACGTAATAGGCAAGCGCAGCTCGTGACGGAATCGTTAAGCGCCCATTGAGCATACCATAGTCACGAACCACCACATCGCGCTGCGCTGGGCTTAGCCGCTGATCAGCCGTAACGTGTATTTCGATTTGGGTGTTCCACGCCGAGTCGCCATCCAAACCATGCTCGCTCGGCCCGAGTAAACTGGCCTCTCCACGGAATCTACTCAACACAAAATCACGATAATCTTGGTTTTTCTCGCACCAAGCGCGCACATGCCAGCGTAACCCCGTATTCACAATGCTGTGCGGCACAATAATTCGACCATCGCGATTGGGTGACACAATCGACACATAGTCGACTTCCAGGCGCTGCTGCTCGCGCATTGCGGTGATCAAGGCGCGGATGATCTCTGGACGCGTGTTGCGCAAAGGTACACGCAAAGCCTCGGCGTGCTGTAGCCCAAGGTGCAAGTCGGCAAAGGTATCGTTCAGTGACTGCTTAGCAGCTACCAACTGCAGGTACTCTTCGGTTTGTCCCCTGGTCAGTTTGGGGATAAAGGCCTGGCTGGGTCGATAGCCCTTGATGTATTTGTCGTACACCAAGTTACCGGGAGCAATGGTCTTTAAGTAGGTGTTAATATCTTTCGAGGCCTGCTGGCGGCCTATACCAAAGGCATCAATCAAATGCTTAGTGGTCAGGCGCCCTTCCCAATAGGCAATAATCTCGATTAACCGATACCGAGACAGCAAGTCCCAGCGCAGCGGCCATTGTGTTTGAATCATATGCACGTCCTTACCACGAGCAGTGCAAGTAATGTTTAATTACTTTACCTTAATTCAAACTTTATAAAAGTAATTTCCTTTAATGTCTGCAGTGTATATCCGTACACGTCTTATTAAGCGACATGTCTTGCTGGGGATATTGCTTGCAATTAATTACCCTCGAACCGGACGTTATCTATCCGAAAACGGTTGGCATTGTGGCTCGTGGCCCAAATGACGATACCCGTATCGACACTCGCTGCGTTAAGCCCCGCGTTTTTCAGATTCGCCAGAGGCACTGTAAAACTGTGCCACATACCCTGCGTGGCCGACCCGAGCGGATAATCACCCGAAGTACATGGGTAAAAACAGTCTAGCTTCATGGTGTAGCTGTTATTGCCTTCGATATGTTTGATATCAAACGCGATTGCGGTGTTGCCCGACACATCGACACCGGAACTTGAGGCAATAAACCAACCCGCCAATAAAGCATTTGCGCCATGGTAAATCTCGATCACTTGACCGCGCTCATTGTCGTCTACCAATGACCACTCGATACTTGGGCAATCCGCGCCATTATCGTTCATGCAGGTACCAAAGCCGGTAGACTCGTCAAAAGCGCCAACTCCTCGATCCCAAACGGAATCAACCACGCCATTGCTTAGCACAGCAATATCCGCCACGGGGCCTGAAATGCCTCCCGTACCACCC
>NZ_CBFHWH010000146.1:0-2534 GCF_965659035.1 Aequoribacter sp.
GGTTTCGATGGTGGGCAATAAGACGTTGGTGACGCGAGCCACGTGCTTAGGCAGTGTCTCGTGAGACAGTATCTGGACATCATCTCCGTTGGCAAACACCGAGGCACCCATAATGTGATCAGCATGGTTATGAGTATATATAATTGCCTTAACGGGCTTATCGGAATAACGCCTGAACTCCTGCAGAACCGCTTCTGCTGCGCCACGGGACTCGGTGGTATCAACGACTATGGCGCCATCCTCACCATCAATCCAAATGCTATTCGCCAGCGCATAGCCGATAGCGACGTAAACACCGGGAGCTGGATTTTCAATACGTTGTTCAAATACTTGGCTATGCGCAACCAGAGCATCATTACCGGATGTGGTTATTACCGAGGGCTCAATAGACTCTGGCGGCTCACCGCAACCTGCAAGCGCTATAGCAACATAAAGTGCACCGAGTCTCAGCTTCATCTAATTTTACCAATTTGAACTTAGAGTATGATTTTTGGAAAAACAGCAAAGTATCACAGGGAGTTGACACTGACAACACCAAAACGCTCAGAATGAGGGGGCCTCTATGCTCGAAGCCAGAGGCCGATGTCAAAGCCTGACAAAGCTGAGGGAAGTTCGCTTACACGCCCGTCACAATCGGGCCAAAACCGATGGTCTAGTAGAGCAAACCGAAGAGCTTGCGCTGATAATCTACGGCGATTGGATCGCCCTTGCCAAGACTTGCAATGATGTCGAGCATGCGCTTTTTGGTACCGCCATTATTGTGATCACGATCGATTTTTAGTACGAGCATCAGCTGTTCCAGTGCATCAGCATGATGCCCATCGACGGAATATTGAACGGCCAAATCCACCCTTAAATCCAAGTTGTCTGGGTCGGACGCCAACTCAGCCTCCAAAGCCGCTGTTTCGGGCGACTTCGAAGCCTCTTGTTTCAGGGCCAACTCAGCCATTAACTGCTCGTAACGAGTATCACGATCCACAAACCGGATATTCTCGAGCACCGTTTCTGCCTCGGCAAAACGATTACACTGGATTAACACATGCGCCAAGTTCAACGCTATATCCAAATCTTGATTTGAGTCATCGTACGCCTTGCGAAGAAGAGTTAAAGCGGCCTGCTGATCACCCGCCTGCATCAATCGCGCAGCTTCCTCTAGAGCGGCAGCCCAGGGGCTGGGCAAGTATTTTTGAAGCAGCTCGCGCACTTGGGCTTCAGGTTGCGCTCCGGCAAAACCGTCAACAGGCTGACCATTTTGAATAACCATTACCGTGGGCAGACTGCGCACACCAAACTGGCCCGCGATATTTTGCTGCTCGTCCGCATTGACCTTCGCCAGTAAAAACGCACCTGCGTACTCATGCGCCAGTTTCTCAAGAATGGGCATCAAGGTCTTACATGGTCCGCACCAATCAGCCCAAAAGTCGACCACTACAGGGCGAACATTAGATTCTTCAATAAGCATACGCATAGCGTTGCTTTCGTCGATATTCACTATGTAGTCAGTCATTTGCCAGTCCTTACTTCAAATTGAGAACGTCTTGCATGTCGTACAGCGAGGCAGGTTTCGACACTACCCATTGAGCCGCTCGTAACGCACCACGCGCAAACGACATTCGGCTTGATGCTTTATGCGTAATCTCTACCCGTTCACCCTCTGCGGCGAAGAGCACGGTGTGATCACCAACGATATCGCCGGCGCGGACAGTTGCAAACCCAATGGTATCTCGGTCGCGCGCACCGGTTTGACCCTCACGACCATAAACGGCCACCTCAGCCAAATCACGCCCTAAGGCATTTGCGACCACACCGCCCATGCTCAAAGCCGTGCCGGAGGGCGCATCCACTTTGTGCCGGTGATGCGCCTCGATGACTTCAATATCAACGTCATCGCCCAATACGCGCGCTGCCATATCGAGCAACTTAAAGCACAAATTGACACCGGTGCTGAAATTAGAGGCTTTACACACTGGAATGTGCTGTGCTGCAGCCGTAATCTGAGATTCTTGCTCCACGGTAAAGCCCGTTGTTCCGATCACAATTGCCGTGCCGCTGGATTTACAGGCCTTTAAATGGTCCAGTGTTGCTGACGGCGATGAAAAGTCGATCAAGACATCAATATCAGCCACGATATCTTTTACCGACCCGACGATAGCGACACCCAGCTTGCCAAGACCCGCGAGTTCGCCAGCGTCTGCGCCAATTAAAGAACTCTCTGGACGTTCGGTTGCACCCGCCAAGGTTAAGCCCTCATGCTGAGCAAGGGCCTCAATCAGAGTCCGTCCCATTCGGCCTGCCGCGCCGATAACACCTACTCGTATACTCATAATTTCATGTCGTCAAAAAAGTTTTTGACGCCTTCAAACCAACTTGTTTGCTTGGGCGACTGTTTTTTACCACCCTCGGTTAAGCTCGCTTGAAACGCCTGCAGTAGCTCTTTTTGCTGCTTGCTTAGTTCTACCGGGGTTTCTACCGTGACACGGCATAATAAATCACCCACCGCGCCCCCGCGAACAGGTTTTACACCCTTCCCGCGT
>NZ_CBFHWH010000147.1:0-2475 GCF_965659035.1 Aequoribacter sp.
ACACAAGCCTTGCTGGGTTCGGGCAGCCTAATCAGCGGCGCTCGTATCATGGGTGTTGATACCACGACTTTGGCAACTGTGTCCCCTTGGTTGGAGACCGTGGCGCGTCAGCTTGAGCAGGCAGCGGATATCCGTTTTGGTGTTGTATTGAGCAACAGCTTGGCGGCGAGTTTGGCTGTGATGCCGGGCGATGACGTAAAGATGACCTTACCTGATGTGGTAGTTAGCCCGTTCGGTGTATTTCCGAAAACGAAAACCTTACGTGTTGTAGGCGTTTTTGACCTCAGTATTAATCAATCGAGCGCCGATGCCTTCATGGATTTAGAGACGGCGGAGCGTCTACTGCGACGCGATCGTGACGGTTGGCAAGTGCGCGGGCAGGATCTTTGGCAGGCGCCAACGCTTGCGAGTACCATCAATACTGAGCTCAGTCCTTTGGGGCTTCATGCGACGGATTGGACCGAGACGCAGGGCTCGCTGTTTGCCTCTATTAAAATGGAAAAGCGCATGGTCGCGGTGTTACTGTTTTTGGTGGTTGTGGTGGCGGCGTTTAATTTAATAGCTACCTTGGCCATGTCGGTGCAGTCGCGCCGCAAAGATATCGCGGTGTTGGGTATGATGGGGCTCTCGCACACCCAGTTGGCACTGGTGTTTTTACTTCACGGTTTGCTGATGGCTTGTGTCGCCATTGCGATTGGGACCTTGGTGGGTGTTGTGTTGGCGATTAATCTGCCCGATATTGTGCGCTTGGTTGAACTGGCATTTGGTTTCAAAGTGTTTGATCCGACGGTGTATTTTATTAGCGATTTGCCTTCGCACTTGCTTTGGTCTGATGTTTTTTGGGTGGTGACTATCGCGCTACTGTTAAGCATCTTAGCGTCCATCTATCCCGCCTTGCGAGCAGCGCGAATCTCGCCTGCAGAGGTATTGCGCTATGAATAATCTGGTTTTGGAATGTCTCAGCCTCGCAAAGCAATACGCCGATGGGGCGAACAGTGTTCAGGTATTGAATGATCTGAATTTCGAGCTCAATGCCGGTGAGCTCGTGGCTATCCTTGGTGTATCAGGCTCGGGTAAGTCCACCTTACTGAACGTGCTCGGGGGTCTCGACGAACCTACCGCTGGAGACGTCCGGGTTAAAGGTGTCTCGTGGTCACGTTTAAGCGTAAGCCAGCGCTGCACTTACCGTAACGAGTCCCTAGGTTTTGTATACCAGTTTCATCATTTGCTAGCGGATTTTAATGCGTGGGAGAACGTGGCTATGCCTCTTCGCATTGCGGGGATGTCGCAGGTCGACGCCAAAAGCCAGGCCCTACAATGGTTGGACCGTTTGGGTCTGTCTGCGCGTGCTAGCCATCGTCCTTCTCAGCTATCGGGTGGCGAGCGCCAGCGAGTCGCGATTGCCCGAGCCTTGGTGCGTGAACCCGCTGTCGTGCTGATGGATGAGCCCACCGGTAACCTAGATCAGGGGTCGGCCGAAAGGGTGTTGTCCACGCTCGAAGGGCTTAGAGACTTGAATACGGCCTTTGTTATTGTGACTCACGATGATTCGGTCGCAGCCAGAGCTGATCGGCGTTTGCGTCTAGAGCAAGGCCAGTTAGTGGCGATCCCATGAACCTCAGATTTCGACTAGGGATAGCGCTTCGCTACGTTCTGACACGCGAGCAAGCGCCTCTGTCGCGTTTTTTAAGCTTGCTGTCAGTCACGGGGTTAGTGTTGGCCGTGGCCCTAATGGCGGTCGTTATGTCTGTTATGAATGGCTTTGACCGAGAAATGCGTACCCGTGTGTTGGCGGTTATTCCGCACGTATCCGTCATGGGAGCGGGTGGATTGGAACCGAACGACTTAACAGAGCAGTTGCTAAGCAACGCCGACGTACAAGGTGTGACACCTTTCGTCGAATTACAGGGGCTTGTGCAAAATGGCAAGCAGGTAGAGGCTTTTGTTGGCGTGGGCGTTTCTGATCCGAGTTCTTGGCTGTTGCCCGGCATGATCTCTGATGACAAGCCCAAGCCCGGTGTATGGGTAGGAGAGCGCCTGGGGCAACGTCTAAACGCAAGCGTTGGCGATCGGGTCAGTGTTGTGATACCAGATTCGGGCGACCAAAAGGCCAGGGCGCACACAGTGACCATTGCGGGTTGGCTAAGCACCCAAACCGAGGCGGATGACGCCCTGATCTTATTGCCACTGCAAGACGCCCAGCGTTTTGTGGGTTATGAGTCAGACAAGGTCAGTGGTCTGAAAGTTCAGCTGCAAGACGTTTTCTTAGCGCCTTGGTTCGCTCAGGGTTTGCAGTATACCCTGGCGCCAACCCAGTACGTCCGGCACTGGGGTATGACGCACGGTAATCTGTACGCGGCTATTCAGTTGTCGCGGGATCTAATCGTTATCTTGGTAGCGGCCGTTGTGCTTATCGCCGCGTTCAACGTAGTTTCTTCGCTGGTCTTGTTGGTGACTGACAAACGCGAGGAGGTA
>NZ_CBFHWH010000148.1:0-2422 GCF_965659035.1 Aequoribacter sp.
AACCCAGTTTCCGTTCTGGTTGATGGAGTCCCAACCGCCGTCAGCTTTGAGCCCAATCCAGAAGGTACGGGTCTGGTGATTACTGGCTGTTTAGCGCAATGCCCGGCAAACCTTCCGATACCCGCATCTTTAAATGCGACTAGTGTGGTCAGTATCGACGATGGCGCCTTCATGGGAAGTCAGCTAAACAGCGTGACTATTGCGTCGGGAATCCAAGATATTGGAGTTGCTGCTTTTTACGACAATAACCTCGTTAGTCTGAATTTGGCAGCAGGACTAAAAAGCGTGCAAGCAAACGCATTTCAAAAGAATGCGCTGATTTCGTTGTCTTTGCCCAATACGCTGACAACGATTGGTGATTCCGCTTTTGCGAACAATGCACTGACCAGCATTTCGATTCCCGATAGCGTTTTAGCTATTGCGGCTGCGGCCTTTTATGATAATGCCTTAAGCGTCGTGACTGTTCCCGATGGCATAACCACCTTGGGATCGGCGGCCTTTGGGAAAAACCAAATGAACTCCGTGATGTGGCAAGGCGTTGCTTTAAATTGGAGTTTTAGTCTTCATGACGGGCAAATGACGATTTCAGGTTGCGCTACCTATTGCACGTCACCCCGAGCCAATTTTCCGGAGCTTTTGCAACCATGGGATTTGACGATCCCTGCGACAATCAACGGTTTTCTGGTAGTGGCCATAGAAGATTACGCATTCTGGGATACGGCGGCTGAAAACTTGGTGTTACCGGAGGGGATCGTCACTATCGGTGCCTATGCGTTTGCAGAGAATTATTTTCCTGATTTGGTGATTCCAAATACGGTGAAAACCATCGGGTTCGGTGCATTTTACTTAGCGAACGTGGAATCGCTGTCGTTGGGAGATTCAGTCGTAGAGATTGGAGAAATTGCCTTTCAGTATAACCGCGTTTCGAGTATCCGGATTCCGGATAGTACCAAAACAATTGGCGCTGATGCGTTTGGTTATGATTCCTTCGCTTCCGGTTATTTAACTCAACTCGATCTGGGATCAGGCGTCGAGTTCATAGGGTCAAGAGCCTTTCAAAATCATGGTCTCACGCAACTCGTTATTCCAGCTAGCGTCACCCACCTAGAGCAGAATGCCTTCAGCGGTTCTAAGCTTGATGAGTTGAGGTTCTTCGGTGACCGCCCAGAAATGGCACTAGATCAATTTAACGCAGAGACACGACAAGCCGTATTCTCGTTTTCAAATGAACCCGCCTTCCCAACCTTAGTTAGAGTCTGTAGCGGCCGAGCCGGTTGGACAGATTTGAAAACCGTGTTTGATAACGTTTATGAGTCAACTTTTTGGAAGCCCGGATACACGACCGTTCGTCAAGAGAACTGTGGCGATAGTGACGGTGACGGCTTGCTGAACTTCGAAGATAGCGACGACGACAATGACGGCGTGTTAGACAACGACGATGCGTTCCCCTTAGATTCGACAGAGTGGCTAGACACCGATTTAGATGGGGTCGGAAACAATGCGGATACCGACGACGATAACGACGGTGTTAGCGACTTGTATGAAATAGCGCTTGGGACTGACCCTTTAGACCCCAATTCGTGTCTGGGTGACGAGTGTGGATCGCGGGTGACCTATGTTGCAAACCCCGATGGGATTACGGCGACGGTGACGGGGTGCGCGACATCGTGCCGACGGGATCTTGTCGTTCCCGCTGCGGTCGATGGCTATGTTGTTACAGCGATCGCCGAGGGCGCTTTTCGGAATGCGGGGCTTGTCCAAGTGTCTTTACCCGACACTCTTGATTCTGTTGCGGGCTATGCCTTTGCCTATAACTCACTCACCTCTGTCGTAATACCCGATAGCGTTACAACAATTGCGGGTTACGCCTTTGGCTACAACACGCTTACGGAAATTCGAGTCGGAGCAGGTGTTACAGACTTAGGCGATTATGCGTTCTCTAATGTGACAAATATTGCTAATCCCGCGCAACTTGATCTTTTGTTGTTCCTGGGGAATAAACCACCGCGTGTTGAAATTCGCATCGAGGTGGCTGACACAGGGTTGGTCGCTTATTGTGCAGACACTTCGGGTTGGCCCAGCGAGATGTTTGTCGGGACACGTAAAATCACACTGACGCCAGACTGTGATCTTGACGGCATTTTAGACGCCAGCGATGTTTATCCAAGAATTGCGCTAGGCGCTTTGTTGGACACCGATGGGGACGGCGCGCCAGATCAGTGCGACGATGCCTGTTTGGCGACGGGTATGCAGGCGGACCTTGATAACGATAACGATGGCGTGTCAGATGAACAGGAGCTTATCGATGGCACAGATCCGTTTGATCCGTCGGATTATGTGCCGCCTTTCGATCGTTTAAGTGGCGAGGTGTACCATTGGTCGAAGTTGTCGCTATTGGGCGCAGTGGAGGTCAGTCGTGAGG
>NZ_CBFHWH010000149.1:0-2375 GCF_965659035.1 Aequoribacter sp.
GACCACGTGCCCTGCTGGACCGTTTTAATATCGAGTTGATTGCAACTACCGAAGGCGCACTAGATACCCTTGAGCACCATGCCAAAATTCGAGCTGACGGATGGGGACATCGCGTAGTAACAGCCTACCGTCCCGACAACGTCGTGGATCCAGAGTTTGAAGGATTCCTAGATAACCTTAAGGTCTTTGGCGAACTCAGCGGTTGCGATATTAGCACCTGGGAAGGTTACCTAAACGCGCATCGAAATCGCCGCGCTTTCTTTAAGTCTATGGGCGCCACCTCAACCGATCACGGTCACGCTAAAGCTACGACCTCGAACCTGAGCGTGGAAGACGCACAGGCTCTTTACCAAGTCGTACTGAGCGGCAAAACAACAGCTGCACAAGCGGATGCTTTCCGCGGGCAAGTGTTAACCGAAATGGCGGGCATGAGCGTCGAAGATGGCTTGGTTATGCAGCTACACCCCGGCAGCTTCCGCAACCACAACCGCGCAGTGTTTGACGCCTTCGGTCGCGACAAAGGCGCTGATATCCCAGAACAGACCGAATATGTGCGGGCGCTCAAGCCACTGTTGGACAAATACGGCAACAACCCGAACTTCACGCTAATTTTATTTACACTGGATGAAACCGTGTATAGCCGTGAACTCGCGCCACTCGCAGGCCACTACCCTTGTCTGCGCTTAGGACCGCCTTGGTGGTTCCACGATAGCCCAGAGGGTATGCGTCGTTTCCGTCAGCAGGCAACGGAAACCGCAGGTTTGTACAACACAGTAGGCTTTAACGACGATACGCGAGCCTTCCTGTCTATTCCAGCACGCCACGACGTCGCCCGAAGAATGGACTGTGTGTCGCTCGCTGAGTGGGTCGCCGACCACCGCATCTCAATGGATGAAGCCCATGAGTTGGCACATGAGCTAACTTACGGTCTGGTTAAACGCGCTTATAAGCTCGGTTAACCCAGAGACAAAAGCTGTTTTTCGGGGAGCAAGAGTCGACGGTCACATCGAAGCCGTCGACTGCCTATGAATAAGCGTCGGTAGGAAACTGTCAAACTCCGGCGGCACTGCCACTTGATCGCTTGACGCATTTTGAATCAATCGCAGCGCAGCTGATTCTGCCATTAATTCATTGGGGCGCGCTAAAGTCGAAAGGCTGGGGCGCAATCTAGCTGACATTGGGTCGTTGTCGTAACCTATAACCATTACATCTTCAGGAACACGTACCCCGCGGTCTTGCGCTTTATGAATAAGGCCTATTGCCATTTGGTCATTACTTGCAAAAATCGCGTTGGGGGGTAGCTCAAGATCGAACAGAGCATCTGCACATGCAAAGCCGCTTTCATAAGTGAAGTCACCTTGGGCGATGTAATGAGAGGGAAGCGCTAATCCGTGCAGTTCGAGCGCTGATTGTAGACCCTCCAAGCGCTCTGAGGACGCAAGACGCTCTTGAGGCCCCGCGACAATCGCAATATTGCTGCGCCCGGCTTGCACGAAGGTATCGACAACTTGCTGCATCGCGAGGCGATCTTGTGAAATTAACATCCGGCTTGGGTCATCAATAATTTTCGCACCGATCCGAACATACCCTATGTTGTTTTGAACCAGGGCGTTAGCAAGTTCATCGTTGTTTGAAATAGGAGGAAGAATAATTAACCCCTCCAGCTTCGATCGACGAACAAACTTGATAACCTCCTCGATCAAATCTTCGGATCTAAAATCAATAGGCTTCACAACCAAAGCATAACCATGCTGGGCACAAGCTTTTAACGCACCTTTTTGTATAGAGTGAATGACCGCCGCATTGGGATCGTCGAACAACATCCCGATTAAGTAAGACCTGCGAGAAGCCAAGCCTTGCGCCATCGCACTGGGCGAGTAATCAAGCTCTTTGATAATCTCGAGTATGCGCTGACGAGTGGCTTCATTAACGTTGCTGGACTCATTCAGCACACGGGAGACGGTACGCTTAGATACGCCAGCATGCCGCGCAACGTCATTGATCGTTGCCACAGTTCCAGAAAACTTAACCATCAAAGCACCTTCGTATGTTTTTGCCTGCCCTAAGTTTACAATGCTTGAGGGAGATGGGCGATCACACCCCGTTGACTACCCTCTACACGGGCATAGACTCCTTGGGCAAAATCGCTCCTCGACAACCAATCACCTTCGCTGCCAAACCATGCGCGGCATTTGCAGCAGCCACGGGACTCATGCCCTTGATTCGAGCGCTTAAGTAAGCGCCATTGTAGGAATCACCCGCTCCGGTGGTATCAATCACATTATCCACCAGCAAAGCTGGCACTAAGTCCTCTGTGTCAGCATCTACCAGCAGAACACCTTCAGGACCTCGCTTGATCAGCAGTTCTTGAATAC
>NZ_CBFHWH010000150.1:0-2338 GCF_965659035.1 Aequoribacter sp.
ATAAATGTTTAACGCCCCGCCGTCACGTCTCAGCCAATTTCTTGCGGACCGCTGCAGGGCCATCCGTGGCACGCTACGCACGCGACGTCCTGTCGCGTGACGTTCCGCGCGAAACAGGCTGCAGCCGCTTGGCTCAATCAGACGCTACGCCGCATTTTCGTGGTGAACAACTCGCAGACTTAGCGCAAAATTCACGCCTTCCGCGCGCTAGGTGAAAACTAGGTCCTATGCGACAATGCTAAGCATCGGTTGACGCAAGCAACCCTCCCGAGCCTTCGTTCGGGCACACACATTAGAGAGATACATGAAAATCGCAATTCTTTCCCGCAACCCCCGTTTGTACAGCACTCGCCGGCTGGTCGAGGCGGCGCAGGCACGTCATCACGAAGTGCGTGTGATCGACCACATGAAGTGCTACATGGATATTACTAGCTCGAATCCGGCGATTTGGTACGAGGGTGAAAAGCTTGAAGGGTACGACGCCGTCATTCCCCGTATTGGGGCGTCAGTGACGACCTACGGTGCGGCTGTCATTCGCCAGTTCGAGATGATGGGGGTGTATTGCTTGACGGGGTCTATTCCTCTGGGCCGCTCTCGCTCGAAGCTGCGCGCCTTGCAGCTCTTGTCACGCAAGGGTATTGGAATGCCAAAAACCGGTTTTGCGCACGATGTGCACAATACGCGTGAACTGATCAAGCTGGTGGGTGGTGCGCCGTTGGTGGTGAAGCTGTTAGAGGGCACGCAAGGCCGAGGTGTCGTGTTAGCCGAGACCATAAAAGCGGCGGAGTCGGTGATCGATGCTTTTTGTGAGCTTAAGGCAGATTTCTTGGTGCAGGAGTTTATTAAAGAGGCCGGCGGTTCTGATGTGCGCTGTTTTGTAATTGGTCGTAAAGTCGTCGCCGCCATGGAACGTACAGCGCAAAGCGGTGAGTTTCGTTCCAACCTGCACCGCGGTGGTTCGGCTGAGGTAACCAAGTTAACACCTACCGAGAGACGCACAGCAATTAAAGCGGCTCAAGCGATGAGCTTACACGTAGCAGGGGTTGATATTCTTCGCAGTGCGCGCGGGCCCTTGGTGATGGAGGTGAATTCATCGCCCGGCTTGCGTGGTATCGAAGAATCGACGGGTATTAATGTGGCGAATAAGATTATTCGGTTTGTTGAAGAGCACGCCAAACCTTTAACCTTGCGTGGACACGCTAAAGGTTAGAGACGTCGCGTTCGAAACACAATAGCAGCGCTCTGGATATGTCGCGCGCTGGCAGATGTTAGTATCAAGACCCAAGTCGCCGCAGAGCGCGGAGGGTGAAAAAGAAGTATTTACCTTGTCTTTACAGCACGCTGTGCTTGTTAGAAGGAGATAGATGGCAGGGCCAATGGTGATCGGCGGAGTCGAGATACTCCCAAATACGCGTCAGATCGTGAACATCCCGGTCGCCCCGGTTTACACGCAAGACAGCTTGAGTTTGAACATTAACGTGGTGCGGGGCAGGCGTCCTGGCCCAACCTTGTTTGTGTGTGCCGCTATTCATGGCGATGAGATTAACGGGGTGGAGATTATCCGTCGGCTGTTGATGAGCCGCATGCTGGATAAACTGCGCGGTACCTTAATTGCCATTCCTATTGTCAATGTTTACGGGTTTGTGAATCAAACGCGTGAGCTCCCCGATGGGCGCGATTTAAATCGCAGCTTCCCCGGCTCCGCGAGCGGGTCCTTGGCAGCGCGGATTGCCGAAACCTTTATGAGCGAGATCGTTGCGCATTGTACTCACGGTATCGATTTGCATACGGGTGCCCGACACCGCAGTAACTTTCCGCAAATTCGCGCGAATCTGCTTGACCCCGAAACGCTGGCTATGACCAATGCTTTTGGTGCGCCCATTGCGATTAACGCCCGAATTCGAGATGGCTCGTTACGACAAGCTGCGGCTGAGAAGGGTGTTCCCGTCTTGTTATACGAGTCATGCGAGGCTCTGCGTTTTGACGAAATTTACATCCGCGCCGGTGTCAAAGGTATTTTGAATGTCATGCGTCACATTGGTATGTTGCGCAAAAGTCGCGGTAAAACCAAACCACCTATGATCAGTGAAAAAACCGCTTGGGTTCGCGCGCCGGATAGCGGTGTGCTGCGGGTATTGGTCTCGCTGGGTGAGTTAGTCGAAGAAGGCCAAGTGATCGGTATTATTGCCGATCCTTTGGGTACACAAGAGGTCGCGGTGGTTGCCGATCAAACGGGTATTGTGATTGGCAGGACCAATTTGCCTCTGGCGTACGAAGGCGATGCGTTGTTTCACATTGCTCAAGTCAGTTCAGAGAACGACTGGAAGCTGGAGGCGTT
>NZ_CBFHWH010000151.1:0-2328 GCF_965659035.1 Aequoribacter sp.
CGTCGCGGGATCACCATACTGCTCAGTGATAAAGTTTAGCGCACCAAAGTTGATCGAGTAATTAGGATAATCATCGTCTAGCAAGTTTTTACCCCACAAGGCCACTGTGAGCATACCGTCACCGATGGCGATATCACGCCAGGCGATCTGAGCATCAACCAAGGTTCGCTGATCCATAATTTGCGCTGGGTTTTCTCTTGGGAACACATCGTTAGCCACCAAGTTCGACCACAAGGCGTTTTCGGGAGTGGCTTCTGAATAAGCCACGTTGATGAACGCAGAGATCTCACCATTGCCAAGGCGCGCTAGAGTTATATCAGTAAACGCGCTGTACTGGTTACCCGGCGCGTTGGACCGAACCGCATTAGCAGTTCCGTCTAAGCAAGGTATTGTCGGATCCACACCGCACAAGTCTGGAAACTCCTCAAAGTCACCGTTAATGTAGCTGTAGTTGAAGCCTACGACCATGCTGTCGCTGACGGCACCCATCAGTTCGAGTTCTCCGCCCCAACGATCCGCCTCACCCGCATTCACTAAGCCCGACGTTGCCGTGCCATTGTCGGTTTCAATCTTGGCAGTTTGAATATCTTCCCAAACATAGCCGTACACCGACGCGTTGGCTCGAACTCGACCGTCAAGCAAGTTGCTTTTTACACCCAACTCCCACGAATTAACCTTTTCTTCGAAGAATGGGTTTGAGCCAAACATTTCACCGTTAAAGCCCCCCGAGCGATAGCCCGTGGCGTACCGACCGTACAAATTCAAGTCATCCGACGGCTGATACGCAACCGACAGGCTATAGCTGATATCATCATAACTCTCGGAGTCGGTGGCAAAGCGCCCAGGGACGGGTGCAAAGGGCGTTGTGTAGGCTGGGTAATCCCACATAACGCTCTTATCCTCTTCGGTGTAGCGCACTCCAAGAGTTACCGCGAAGGGGCTATTCTCGCTGGGGCGGAAGGTCATTTGACCGTAAGCCGCCCACGCCTCAGTTTCTAACCGGTAAATCTGAGATCCGTTACCGGTCAACGGAGCAGCAAACACCGCATAACGCGTGTAGTTACTTTCGTCTTCAAAGTAGTAAATACCCGCAGCGTAGTCGACCAAATCATTCGTACCAACAATTTGGAATTCTTGGCTAAACTGCTCGTACTCGCTGTAGGTGTCTTGCTTACTTTGATTAGCACCAAAAGCATCGATACCATCCCAGACCGCCTGACTAAAGGCTGATCCAAACGCAACGCCTGGAGTTCCTGGTCCAAACAAACCCGCCGTTGCGGCGACAGTGCCACCATAAATATCCGCGAGCGTCAGATGCACTAAATCGCCGTAGGCGCCAATGCCATTGGCATCGAGACGGCTATCAAGGTCCTCTAAGTCACCGCCCACATACTGCTCGATCTCTCGTTGAGCCGTAATCGACTTGATTTGGAAATCGTCAAAATCCCAGGTCAACGTTAGCGCGTGACCATCGCCCTCGGCCACCGTAACTGGTGTCACGTCCGAGGCCCCTTTACCCGCGCGACCATTGCCTATCGCGTCCGCTTGCTCGTAGGCCGCGATGGTCGCCTGTAGAGACGGTATCCAACGCGATGCGATTAAAGGATCTGCGGCGGGGTTGGTCGCCCAAAACTGAGCACCCTGTAAAACGCCCTTTAAGGTGCCAATGACAGGCACATTGCCAAACGGATCTAATGGGTTAAAACCCACGATACGCTCGAGATTATTAAGCTCATCAAGCTCGGAATGATCGTAGGTGTATTCGGCGCTAAAGCGCTCACTCACATCTAGCTTTGCAGCAAAGCGCCACGCTGAGCGATTCTGATCGTTATACCCTGGTTTACTTGGGTCAACATCGTCGTAAAGGGGATCTCGCTGGCGGTCTTGATACACTAAATTCGTCGACAGCTGACCGATGCCCTGACCTACCTCTCCCATCGCGGGCAGGTTCATAATGACTTTGTAGTGCTGCGAACCGTAGTTGCCAAAGCCCGCCTTGAGTTTCATATCAAACTCGCCAGTTGGCTTTTTAGAAATAAAGTTAATGGCACCACCAATCGCGTTACGGCCGTAAAGCGTCCCCTGAGGGCCCCTCAAGATCTCGATGCGCTCGACTTCGGCCACGTCTAACGCCGAGGCCAACTGCTTGCCCAAGAAGACCCCGTCAATGTACATACCAATAGCTGGGTCGACCGACAAGTTTGCTGGCTGTCCCGCCGTCACACCGCGCAGCGATACCGCAATCGTGCCTTTCGACCCCGGCGATTCAAACCCACCCATTCCCGGCGTTTGCAACATGATATCGTGTGCGTTTTGAATACCGCGTTT
>NZ_CBFHWH010000152.1:0-2287 GCF_965659035.1 Aequoribacter sp.
ACTAGAGAAGCCCCCTATAACCTCATAGGCATAACGACGTACATCGCGTTCGCATGTTCGTCTCCCGCCTCGAGCAGCGCACTACCGCTTGGATCTGACAGGCTTACTTTGACGCTGTCTTCGTGGATCACACCAAGCACATCTAGCAAATAACTCACGTTAAAACCAATCTCTAGCGGCTCGCCTTGGTAATCCACAGATATAATCTCTTCCGCCTCTTCTTGCTCGGGGTTATTAGCAACCACCTGCAACTGATCGGTTGATAAATGTAAACGGATGCCTCGATACTTTTCATTACTCAAGATCGCTGCTCGCGATAACGCGCTCTTCAACACATCGCGCTCTCCAACAACTGTCTTAGTCGCATTTTTTGGCAACACTCGCTGGTAATCAGGAAATTTACCGTCAACCAGCTTGCTAATGAAAGTAAACGATGCGGTTTCCACTTTTAAGTGATTATCTCCCAGAGCGACCTCTGCTGGCGCGTCACCGGGCTGTAACAAACGGGACAGCTCCAGCACACCCTTTCTAGGTAGAATAATTTGTGTAGCATCTGGTCCAGACAAACCTTGAACTACGCCTTCACTTAATACGATATGGCTGGTTGCAAGTCTATGCCCATCAGTCGCGACAACACGAAATTGGTTGGCGTTTAGCTCCCATAACATCCCATTAAGATAATAACGAACATCTTGCTGAGCCATAGCAAACCCTGTTTGCTCAATTAGCGCTTTTAGGGCTTGCTGGTCTACCGTCATTGATCCTCTAACATTGAGCGAATCGACCAGAGGAAATTCCGTTGCTGGTAAGGTCGCCAAGCTAAATCGCGATCGACCAGATTTCACCACAAGCTTTGCCCCGTCTTGAGCTAACTCTATAACACTGCCATCGGGCAACGACTTACAAATATCAAACAGCTTTCGGCCCGGCACTGTCACCGAGCCACTTACCGAATCACTATCTTCCAAGGTCACTCGGCCAGTTAATTCGACCTCCAAATCAGTACCCACTAATGATAATTGAGACCCTTCAACATTAACGAGCACATTGGCTAATATCGGCAGTGTTTGGCGACGCTCTACAACCCCAGCCACCAGACTCAAGGGCTTGACCAAAGCTTCTCTTTCAATTGAAAACTTCATCGAAAATCCTTAACTATTTTTTCCTACTTTTGTTCGTAGTCTCATTTATGTTGTTAGGGCTCTGAGAAGGTTTTTTACGTCTTCTCTGATATCGTTATTCGTACCTTTTAGCTCTTCTATTTTACGACATGCATGCAGTACTGTCGTGTGATCTCTACCACCAAAACTATCGCCTATTTCTGGCAAACTGTGGTTCGTTAACTCCTTAGCTAGCGCCATTGCCACTTGTCTTGGCCGAGCAACAGAACGACTGCGTCGTTTCGACATCAGGTCGGCAACTTTTATTCGATAATATTCGGCCACAATCCTTTGTATATTATCTAAGCTCACCTGTTTGTCCTGCAGCGCCAATAAATCTTTTAAACTATCCTTCACCATAGCTATATCAATGGGTTTCTGATGAAAGTGAGCGCTTGCTATCACACGTTTCAAGGCACCCTCAAGCTCGCGAACATTTGACCGTATACGCTGAGCTATAAAAAAAGCCGCGTCTTCTGGTAGAAATACGCCTATCTGGTGCGCTTTTTTCATTAAAATTGCCACGCGGGTTTCCAGCTCTGGCGGCTCTACAGCAACCGTTAAACCCCAGCCAAAACGAGACTTCAATCGCTCTTCTAAACCGTCTATTTCCTTTGGATACCTGTCACAGGTTAATATCATTTGGTGGCCACCTTCAAGCAGCGCGTTGAAGGTGTGGAAAAACTCTTCTTGCGATCGTTCTTTACCTGCAAAAAATTGAATATCGTCAATCAATAACGCATCAACCGATCGATAGTACCTTTTAAAATCTGATATCGCATTTAATTGGAGCGCCTTAACCATATCCGCTACAAAACGCTCGCTGTGTAAGTAAATGATATTCGCATTAGGGTTGTCTTGTCTTAATGCATTACCTACCGCATGCATCAAATGGGTTTTTCCCAGACCGACGCCGCCATAGATGAACAAAGGGTTGTATGCAAAACCGGGGTTGTCTTTGACCTGCCGAGCAGCCGCTAACGCCAACTGATTAGACTTACCCTCTACAAATGATTCAAAAGAGTAATGTTCAACCAAGTTGTTTTGGTGCGATAGACCGCCCTCTACTTGCACCCCGGTATTGCGTGTAGTCATTTTCGCGGGCGCATCGGTCTTCCCCACAACCG
>NZ_CBFHWH010000153.1:0-2271 GCF_965659035.1 Aequoribacter sp.
ATGGTCAAACAACTTTCTGGCGAGGGCGTTCAGCGGATTGCCTTAGTGTCTGATGAGCCAGAAAAATTCGATGCTAGCGAACTTGGAGTGTCGGTCTATCACAGAACGGCGATGGATGCGGTTCAAGCCGAGTTTCGTGAAATACCCGGAGTCACGGTCATTATTTATGATCAGCCCTGCGCTACCGAGCGTCGACGCTTGCGTAAGCGTGGAAAATGGGTGGATCCTGACAAGCGTGTATTCATCAATCCAGAAGTGTGTGAGGGCTGTGGCGATTGCTCAACGGTCTCTGGGTGTATGGCGATCGAGCCCTTGGAAACGGAGTTTGGCCGTAAGCGAAAGATTAACCAGTCGTCGTGCAACAAAGATTTTTCCTGCCTCGAGGGGTTTTGTCCCTCACTCGTGAGTGTTTCGGGTGCACAGCCTAAAAAGGTACAGGCTGCCGAAGTACAGATCGATGTAAGTCATCTGCCTATGCCAGAGCCCGCTTTAGATGGAACATGGTCGATTCTGGTGTCCGGTATCGGTGGGGCAGGCGTCGTAACGATAGGACAGACGTTGGCAGTTGCAGCCCATGCGGACGGCTATTTCTCGACCAGTCTTGATATTACTGGCATGGCTCAGAAGTACGGTGCCGTTCATTCCCACGTCAAGATCGCGGAAAGCCCCCAGCAAATGAGAGCAACGCGCATCGCGGTTGGCGAAGCCGATGCTCTGATAGGCAGTGACCTTGTGGTAGCGGCGAGTGACGAGGCGCTGTCAAAAGTGGTCACCGGCAAATCCATTGGTGTTGTTGACACGACGATAGTACCGACCGCGGAATTCTCGATGAATCCTGATTGGAAAGTGGACCGTGAAGCCCAAATAGGCCGGCTAACTCAGGTTTTGGGAGAAGGGCTTCGAGCTCTCGATGCGCAGACCTTGGCAGAGCGCGTGATGGGAGATCGTGTTTTTGCCAACATGCTGCTGATGGGGGCAGCTTGGCAGCAGGGGGGAATCCCTCTGTCCTTGGAGGCTATCCATCATGCTATTGAGCTCAATGGAGTCGCCGTTGGCAAGAACAAGCAAGCGTTTGATCTTGGACGTTTGGCTTATGCAGATGCATCGGCTGCTCGTCGTCTGTCGGGCGAAGAGGTCGCTGTAGTTGTGCAGATGAGTCAAGAGCCCTCGATAGACGATATTATTGCGCATCGTGTTGCAGAATTGACGGATTACAAGGACGCAAATCTTGCCAAGCGTTACTCCGATATGGTGCAGCGTGTGCGCACCGCTGGGCTCAACGATGCGGCAGTCAAAGCCGTGGCTCGTGGGTATTACAAGCTGTTGGCGGACAAAGACGAGTGGGAGGTGGCCAGACTCTATACGAAACCGTCATTCCGTAAAGCCTTAGCCGAGACCTTCGAGGGCGACATTAAGCTGACCTTCCACTTTGGCGCCTGGCCTTTGGGTGGTTTAGACAAGGCTACTGGCAAGTATACCAAGGGTGAAGTATCGAGCCGCATGGCGTTGTTCTTTTTCGGCATTATGAACCGCTTCCGCTTCTTGCGTGGTTCTATACTCGATCCATTCCGTTTTTCCAGCGAACGTAAACTTGCTGCAGAATTACTGTCTGAGTACGAGGCAGATATCGACTTTGCGTTGTCGAATAATTCGGAAGAGGCGGCGGAAAGTATCGCTCAATTATTGAACCTGCCCGACCAGATTCGGGGTTACGGGCATGTTCGAGAGCGCCATGCTGAAAGCGTGAGAAAACATCGCGAAGAATTACGAATCGCTGTTCTCGCCCGTGAATTAAAAGCCGCGTGAAGGCTGCTATTGATCAAGACTAACCGCGTTCAGAATACGGTCGCATGAATAATAGGACAACGATTACGGAGTCCAAAAGGAGTAAAAGATGAAAATAACAGATTTAAAAACGTGGGCTGTGGCAACACCTCCACCTCACAAAGGTGGTGCCTATTGGATCTTTGTTAAGTTGACCACTGACAATGGTATCTCTGGCTACGGGGAAGTGTATGGTGTGCCTTTCGGTCCTGCCACAGTGTGCAAAATGATCGAGAACGTTTTCGAACGACACGTGGTAGGACAGAGCCCATTTGATATCGAAAAAATGTGGCGGATCATATATTCCGCAGGGTTTGTGCAGCGGCCTGATGTCAGCACAGGTGGCGTGCTGTCCGGTATTGAAATTGCGTGTTGGGATATTGTTGGTAAGGCATTAAACCAGCCCATTTATAACTTGATGGGCGGTAAAGTCCACGAAAAGTTGCG
>NZ_CBFHWH010000154.1:0-2184 GCF_965659035.1 Aequoribacter sp.
AACCTTAAGACTTCGGTTATTTCTCTTCTGTCATCAAACCACGTCGTTTCAGTAGCGGTGTGATGTCTGGTGTGCGCCCCCGGAAGTTCTGGAATAAGGACATTGCTTCAGCCGATCCGCCGCGAGATAACAGCGTGTCGCGGAAGTGGTCGCCATTTTCGCGCAGCATACCGCCGTTTTCTTTAAACCACTCGACCGTATCGGCATCTAATACTTCACTCCAGATGTAAGAATAATAGCCTGCCGAGTAGCCGCCCATGATGTGTGAGAAGTAAGGCGTACGATAACGAGGCGGAACGGGCGCAAAGTCTACGCCAGCATCTGCCAACGCTTTTGCCTCAAAGGCCATAACGTCTGAGGCAGCTGGTACTTCCTCGGGGGTCAGCTGGTGCCAGGCCTGATCAAGTAACGATGCCGCGAGATATTCAGTGGTCGCAAAGCCCTGATTGAATTGTCCGGTGCTCAGCAATTTATCAAGTAAAGCGGGATCCATGCGCTCGCCGGTCTCATAATGCACCGCGTAGTTTTTCAGGACCTCTGGCCAAACTGCCCACATTTCGTTGACCATGGAGGGGTATTCTACGAAGTCACGTGGTACAGATGTGCCTGAGAGCGAGCGGTACTGGACGTTAGAAAACATGCCGTGTAAAGCGTGGCCGAATTCGTGGAACATGGTGGTCACTTCATCCCACGTTAGCAGCGTCGGTTCGCCGTCTGCAGGTTTGGGGATGTTGAGGTGATTTGCCACTACGGGTTGAGTGCCATCGTGATGCGACTGTGACACATAGGCATTCATCCAAGCGCCCCCGCGTTTTGATTCTCGTGCGTAAAAGTCTTGAATAAACAGAGCAAGCGTTGAACCATCGGCATTAAACACTTCCCAAACACGCACATCCTCTTGGTAGACCGGTAGGTCAGTGCGCTCTTTAAAGGTGATGCCGAATACTTGCTCAGCGGCATAGAACACGCCTTTGGTCAGAACATTATTCATTTCAAAGTAGGGCTTGAGCTGTGACTCATCAAAGCTATATTTGGCCGCGCGCACTTTTTCGGTGTAGTAATCCCAATCCCACGATGCGACTTCAAAATCGCCGCCTTCCGCGTCGATCATGGCTTGAATATCAGCCGCCTCACGCTTGGCGTTGGCAACGGCCGGTGGGGCTAAACTTGCTAAGCGTTCGTTAACGGCTTCGACCGAGCCTGCAGTTTGGGTTTGCAGTCGATAGTCCGCATGGTTTTCAAAACCCAATAGCTGGGCTGCCTCTGCACGCAACTTCATGACTTCTGCAATGATGGCGGTGTTGTCAAATTCACCGCCGTCAGAACCGCGACCCAGCGATGTTTGATGGATGCGCTGGCGCAACTCGCGGTTAGTCAGGCTTGAAAGTGCAGGCTGACCGCTGGTGTTCAGTAAAGGAAGTACCCATTTTTCAGGCATGTCACGCGCTTCGGCTGCTTTCTTGGCTGCTGCTATTTGGTTGGAGCTCAGGCCATCCAGTTCTTCTGCAGAGTCTACGACAATGGCCTTGGCGTTGACCTCATTGCGAACGTTTTGACTAAAATCGGTGCCAAGCTTGGCAAGACGCGCATTAATGGCCTTGAGTTTTTCTTTTGCCTCATCATCAAGTGTCGCGCCGGAAAGCACGAAGTCTTTGTAGTTTTCTTCTATCAAGCGCATAGCTTCTGACTCAAGACCAAGGTCATTTCGCTGTTCGTATACGGTTTTGATTCGCGCGAACAAATCGCCATTCAATAAAATGGCATCGCTGTGCGCAGACATCACCGGAGCCATTTCGGCGCGAATTGCTTCGATGTCATCGTTTGTGTGCGCCGAGGCTAAGGAGTAAAACACTCGAGAAACTCTAGCCAAGGTGTCGCCCGCGTCTTCAAGCGCTAAAACCGTGTTCTCGAAGGTGGGGGCGTCTGGATTTGACGCGATGGCCTCGATTTCGGCGATATGTTCCCTCATGCCGATTTCCATGGCGGGTTTGTAGTGCTCGTTTTCGATTTTATCGAAGGGTGGATACTGCATGTAGAGCGTACTAGGCGTTAAAAACGGGTTGTCTGATGCCATAGCGGGTGCCGGTGCCTCGTTGTTCGTGTCGGTATTGCAGCCGGCTAATAGTGCTGCGCTGAGCACGGAGACGGCCAAAATAGAAGTTTTCATAGGTAAGTCCTTGCAGA
>NZ_CBFHWH010000155.1:0-2162 GCF_965659035.1 Aequoribacter sp.
CCGTCAGGCATAGATGTCCACTCAAATCCAGTGATGGCGCTAAATATCCCGGGCTCATTGGCCTGTTCTGCCATCTCGATGCTTTTTTGCCACGTGTCTTTGCGGATTAGGGCTGTTTCGTCATCCGGCGATTCGGTAATGTCCGCCAACTGCATGATGGCTCCAAAAAAGCGCTGCGATAAACCGCTAACTTTTTCTAGGAGATTGCGCTCTCGATTGACCGCCAGTGCGCCGAGATATTCGGAGTGATCCGATACCACTAAAAAGTCCAGAGGCCGGCTAAGTTGGGTGTCGACACCAGGTGTCACTTCAATCTTCTGACCCTTGGCAAAGGCGTAGGCGTCAATTGGGGTAAGCGATACGTTGCCAATAACGTTAGCATCTGCTGAGAACGACGAGTGTAAATGGGTGTCGCCCCAATACACTCTGCTTGGATATTCATCGCTCGCGCTGACGCCCTGCGTCAAGACGAGCCCCATACCCAACATCGCGCTCTTAATTAGGGGCTTTCGCGTCCCGAACATATCCAGACTCCGTGTTTATTATGCGGTAATCGTAAACTAGCAGATGCCGGATATGAATAAACTGACAATAAAGCGAATAAGCCATTTAGACGAAGCCGAATAACTTAGCTCGTATTTAACGCGGGGCTTAGCGAGGAAGCGCAGGTCTCAATTTATGCAACTAAACGCTCGGTTGAGACCAAGTACAAAGCTCGCGCAACACTGAAGTGGCAAAAGCGCCGGTGCCCAAACTAAAGCTCAAGGTGAGAGCGTTTTCGTCAAAGCTTGCTTGTAAGTCATTCACTTTAAGACGAAGGCTTCGGGAGTCGGGCGCCACACGTGCCTTATCAAGCGCTTTTTGCCAATGCGCGGGTTCGATACCCGAGCCTTCACCCGCTAGAGGCAAAGCAGGATGTATGTCCATATGAGCGCAGCGATCAATAAGCTCGGCATCAATCTCCGTGATCTCGAACACGCTTTTAGAACCCTGTAAATTGGCTTTATCACCTTCGATCAATTGATTCCAAGTACCCGCCCCCACGCGTTCGCCGAGCGCTTGATTAAACAGATGCGAGCGCATACTCGATATGGCCAAGCTACGCTTGTTACGCGAGAGGCGTTTGCCTTTAGCCCAGGCTTCGGCAAGACCAAGGTTACCGCCCTCTCGGCCAAAGCGCTGCTCGCCGTAGTAGTTAGGCACGCCTAGCGCACCCATGGCGTCTAGGCGCTGCGCGACGGCATTGGCATCAATTGGCTCGCTAAACCTCAGCACAATACGAAAATGGTTGGCGTCGTGGGCACCTCGACGGAGTTTGCGCAGGTGGCGCTCGACGCGAAGCACTTCGACGCCCTCGGCGACAAACTCAGTCCAGTTGGGCTTGTGCCAACGCGGCACACTAAACCATTGCTGAGTAACCGCGTGACGATCTTTCATGCCCGAGAAACCTATATCGCTTAAGGGTACATTAGCGAACTCAGCCAGGCGCTGCGCTACCCACTCAGTGTTAGCGCTGGTTTTTTTAATCCATAAAAAATCGTGTTCGCCGTCGCCGCTGGGCTCCCAACCTAAGGCTTCGGTGACCTGAAAATCTTCGGGTTGGGTTCTAATTTGCGCGTGAAACAAGGGGCCACCGTGCGCGTGTAGCAACTCATGTACTGCGGAAGTGTTTGTCATGCCAAAGTCTACTAACTGAAAGACGCAGTGTACCTCAGGTGGGCTGATAGAGCCCATGTACCCATTAACAATTATTGTAACCAGACAGTCTCTTAAGGTTTGGGGGCTTAGCGTTTGGTATGCTTGGCAACCAATACAGTGTTAAGAAGCTACGCTTTTGTCAGAGATACCCGTTCAAAGTGAGTCGGCCGATAGCAAGCAGGCCAAAGCCGACACCGCCCAGCCAGAAAAATCGCATTGGTTGGGCCGCCCTGACCCACATGAGAAGCCCCTAGGGTTTTGGCGTGTGTTTATCATTATTCTATCGGGCCATTTGGGTGTGCGCACCCGTGCGCAACGCGAGGAAGATTTTAGACGCGCCAATGGTTTACATATTGTCATTGCCGCGTTCATTTACTTCGCGGTGATCGTTGCGGGTTTGGTGGTGCTTGTGAATTGGATTCCTTCTCGCTAGGCAATCATTGATCAGTGCCCAGAGTAATGGC
>NZ_CBFHWH010000156.1:0-2154 GCF_965659035.1 Aequoribacter sp.
AGATTTCCTGCAGGTGTTTTACATGTTTTGTTCACAGGTATTAGTGCGTTGCAACAAGGCTGTGGATGTACTGTGAGTTATTGTGGATAACTCTATTTGCCGATACAAAAACTGCTAAATATTTCGCCTAACAAGTCGTCGTTTGTAAACTCACCTGTTATGGAATTAATAGCTTGTTGAGCAAGACGAAGGTCTTCTGCTAGCAACTCTGACGCAGCGTGCTCTTGAAGCTGAACAAGGCCATTTTTAAGAGCTGAGTGTGTTGCTTGAAGTGCAGAGATGTGGCGTTGCCGCGCAGAAAAAAGATGCTCTGATTCAGGATGAAGGCCAACAGTGTCGATAATGGCCTGCTTTAATTCCTCGATATTGAGCCCGATTTTTGCGGCAATACTGACATTCGTTGTTGCTTCTTGTATCTGTGGTATTGGACCGTCGAGTAGATCAATTTTATTACTCACACCAATGAAAGGGTGCGCCAAGCAAGCCTCAGCCAGGTTAGACGGAAGTAATGTAAATAAACTTACAGATTGTTCGGACGTTTTACTCGCGTCCATTAAAAATAGAACCAGCTGGGCGCGTTGTAAGGTATTAACGGCTCGTTGAATGCCTGCTTGTTCGATAACATCGTCTGTTAATCTAAGACCAGCAGTATCGATAAAGGTAACAGGGACGCCATTAATATTAACAACCGTTTCTAGGGTATCTCGAGTTGTGCCTGGAATGTCGGTCACGATTGCTTTATCTAAACCGCAAAGTTGATTAAGTAAAGAGGACTTTCCTGCATTGGGAGCACCTACCAATGCAACAGTAAGGCCTTCTTGAATAATTTGCCCCTGATTCGCTTGGTTAAGCGTAAGCTCGGTCTCGGTTATTATTGAGTTGAGTTGGGTTTGGATATCGAGCTCCGAAATAAAATCGACCTCTTCTTCTGGAAAGTCGATGGCTGCTTCAACTAAAACGCGTAGGCCAATAATTTTTGCGAGCAAGCCGTTAACATGGCTAGAGAAAGCGCCTTGTAAGGAGTTTTGAGCGTTTTTTGCGGCAGTCTCTGTATTAGCATTGATTAAGTCAGAGATTGCTTCTGCTTGTACAAGATCGAGTTTTCTGTTCAAGAAGGCGCGTTTAGAAAATTCTCCTGGCTCTGCAAGACGACCACCCAGACCGCAAATTTCGGCGAGCAGACGATTCAATACGATAGGGCTACCATGTGTTTGTAGCTCAACGACATCTTCTCCGGTGAATGATCGGGGAGTTGCGAAGAAAAGCAGCAAACCGGTGTCGACTAATTCGCCTTCCGATGTTCTAAAAGAACTAAAATGAGCAGTTCGTGGCGTGAGACTAGTAATAGAAGAAAGTTGTTTCGCAATGGCTAATGCTCTGGGGCCACTGATTCGAACGATGCCAACACCACCTCGTCCAGGTGGTGTCGCGATAGCACAGATAGTGTCTGTGTCGGAAGCAGGGCCTACGTGCATTAGCGTTGAGGTGCTGAGTTCTCTATTTGTTTGGTGATAATGTATTGCTGTGTCATTGACAATAAGTTATTGACTACCCAATACAGTACTAGGCCTGCGGGGAACCACAAGAAGAAAAACGTAAACACAATGGGTAACCATTGCATCAATTTTGCTTGCATCGGATCTGGTGGTGGTGGATTCAGTTTCTGCATAAACCACATGCTGGCGCCCATAAGAATTGGAAGCACGAAGTAAGGATCCATAACAGAAAGGTCGTTAATCCATAAGGCAAATGGTGCATGGCGCAGTTCGACACTTTCCATCAGCGTCCAATAAAGAGCGATGAACACAGGCATTTGCACGAGAATGGGAAGACACCCGCCCATGGGGTTGATTTTTTCCTTCTTATACAACTCCATCATGGCTTGGCTTTGTTTTTGTTTGTCGTCCGCGTATTGTTCACGTATATCAGCCATTTTGGGCTGTACGCGGCGCATGTTAGCCATCGATCGGTAGCTCGCCGCCGAAAGTTTGAAAAAAGCACCTTTAATTAGAACCGTTAGCAGGATGATAGCAACGCCCCAATTACCAACTAACTCGTGAATTTTTGTCAGTAGCCAGAAAAGAGGTTGTGCAATCCACCAAAGCCAGCCGTAATCGACGCTCAGCTCTAAGAAAGGCGATATTTTCTCGAGGG
>NZ_CBFHWH010000157.1:0-2151 GCF_965659035.1 Aequoribacter sp.
GGATCGAGATGCTCGATCGCAAAACCGAGTTGCGAACGGCCGGCATGTTGCAAATAGGCGTGCAACTCGAGGTTGCCTTGCTCAGTCTCTAGCCCGATGGTGAAGGGCTCGTTGTACTGAGCATCGAAATTTGGTGGCTCATCAATGGCTAGGCCCGTCAGCGACAGGTTCACCAAGGTGCGATGCCACACCGATGCACCTTGGCGAATTTCTACGGGCAACTCAATCGGTACACGCGTATAGCGGCGACGATCTGATTCATGCTCGGTCATGTTTAGCTCCGACAATCTGTTTCATTTAATATTGCAACAGCCAAGCCATGACCGCAATGCTAAATTACGGCATCTACCGCAAACTCACCCAGTTTGGGTAGGTTTAATCCTTTAATTTACGGTATTTCACACGTTGTGGCGCCTGTGCTTGAGCACCTAAACGCTTCTGGCGGTCCTCTTCGTAATCGGTGTAGTTACCCTCATGGAATACCACACCACCGTCATCTTCGTAAGCCAAAATATGGGTTGCCACTCGGTCTAAGAACCAGCGATCGTGCGAAATTACCATTGCACTACCGGGGAAGGCCAGCACGGCTTCCTCTAATGCGCGCAAAGTTTCGACGTCCAAGTCGTTGGTCGGCTCGTCTAGTAACAACACGTTCGCGCCTTGCTTAAGCAACTTAGCCAAGTGCAAACGGTTGCGCTCACCACCCGATAAATCTTTCACGAACTTTTGCTGGTCACTGCCTTTAAAGTTAAAGCGACCGACATACGAGCGCGAATTGGTCTCGTATGTTCCAATGCGCATCACGTCTAAACCGTCGGAGATTTCTTCCCAGACGGTTTTGTTACCTTGTAGGTCGTCGCGTGACTGATCGACGTAGGCAATCTGCACGGTTTCACCCACTTCAATTTCGCCACCATCAGGCTGTTCGAGACCTACCAACATTTTGAATAAAGTCGATTTACCCATACCGTTAGCACCGATAATGCCGACGATACTGCCTTTGGGTACCACAAAGGACACGTCATCGAACAACAAACGATCGCCAAAGGTTTTACGCAGATTGCGCACTTCAATCACCTTGTCGCCCAAACGGGGGCCAGGTGGAATGTAGATTTCGTTGGTTTCGTTGCGCGTCTGAAACTCTTGCGACTGCAATTCATCAAAGCGCGCCAAACGCGCCTTGCTCTTGCTTTGGCGCCCCTTAGCGTTGCTGCGCACCCACTCCAATTCCGCCTTAATGGCTTTTTGGTGCGAGGCTTCTTGACGCTTCTCTTGCTCGAGGCGCTTTTCTTTGGCTTCAAGCCAATCCGAATAGTTACCCTCGTAGGGGATGCCGCGACCGCGGTCGAGCTCTAAAATCCAGCCCGCAGCATTATCCAAGAAGTAACGATCGTGAGTAATAGCGACCACCGTGCCCGGAAAGTCGTGCAAAAATTGCTCGAGCCACGCAACGCTCTCCGCATCCAAGTGGTTGGTCGGCTCATCAAGTAAAATCATGTCCGGCTTAGACAACAGCAAGCGACACAGAGCAACACGGCGACGCTCGCCACCGGATAACGTGGTGACGTCGGCATCCCAAGCGGGCAAACGCAAAGCATCGGCCGCCACTTCGAGGGTGTGATCAATATTGTGCGCGTCGGTCGCCTGAATAATGTCCTCTAATTGCGCCTGCTTTTTCGCCAGCGCGTCGAAGTCGGCATCGGGCTCGGCATAGTCCGCATACACTTTATCCAGCGCGGCGAGTGCATCAATAGCATCTTGCACGCCCTCTTCGACGTTACCTCGAACGGTTTTATTGGGATCGAGCTGAGGTTCCTGCGGCAAGTACCCGATTTTTATACCGGGCTGAGGGCGAGCTTCGCCTAAGATGTCGGTATCTAAACCCGCCATAATTTTGAGCAGGGTCGATTTACCAGAGCCGTTTAAACCCAATACGCCGATTTTGGCACCTGGGAAGAACGACAAAGAAATATCTTCAAGGATTTTGCGTTTGGGCGGAACAATCTTGCCCACGCGATTCATTGTGTATACGTACTGCGCCATAGAAACAACCTGATACCATTCGTTAACAAAAATAACCTTGCACAAGGCCGAGGTAGACTACCTCAGTGACACCATTGCGGGAGTCTTGCCTCAAAAGTCGTTGCAGGA
>NZ_CBFHWH010000158.1:0-2102 GCF_965659035.1 Aequoribacter sp.
TTGCCATTTATTGGCCTGGGTTTGTGGGTAATAGGTGCCTTAGGGGTGGCTGTTGCGAGCTTGATACAGGCTGCGATATCGCGTCAAAGAGAGTTTCACGCCGATGCGAGCGCCGTGCAATTTACCCGTGACTCGGTTGCCGTGGCTGATGCCTTGAAAGTCATCGGTGGGTATTTGCCGTCAACGCACGTGCAGCTACCGGGGGCGCGTGAGTTTGGGCACGCCTTTTTTGGTGCGGTAACACCTTCTTTTTGGTCTTGGACATCGACCCATCCGCCGATTGAGGAGCGCATAAGACGCATAAGCCCGCGCTGGGATGGACGTTATCTTGAGCGTCCGATGATTCATTATCCTAAAGCGACAATGGGTGCTGATACGCCCGAGAAGGCGCGTATGGCGGCGGCGGCCCTGTTAGCAGGGGGCAATCCAGGGTTCTTGCTGGCAGAGCACTGGGAGCCGATGTCTGACGACGCTTCCCCCGCCGATTGCGATAATTTTGCCGCCTCAAATGAATCGCCACAGGTCTTGGGTGGTGGTTTGGTTGAGCCGCTGGTCGCGTGTGCTGCCTTGGTGGCGGTATTCTTGAGTCGCGACACCGAGGTGCGAGTTAAGCAGCTAGGTCTGGTCGCAGAATCTAAGCTTGAGGGTTTGGCGTCTGAGCTGGTGCATATTGAGCGGCGTGTCACAACTATGCCCGTGACTGACAGGTTAGCGATGGTGGAGTTGGCGTGCGCTACGGTCCGACAGTTATCTTACCCGCAGTACCAAAACTACAAGCTCTTATTAAAAGCGATCATTCGCGCTGATAGCGTGATCGATCTCACTGAGTGGGTGTTGTTTCATCTGATTCTACATTACGTCGAGCCTGAATTCATCAGGTCGGTTTCGAGGTCGCCCAAATACCGGCGCTTACAGCAGGCGAGCAAGCAGGTGATTTGCGTGTTGTCCTTGTTGGCTCATATGGGCAGAGGGGACCCTGAGCTCGCGTTCACCGCAGCGGTTCAAGATTTGGGGTTGCGCAACGCTAACCTACTACCGCTCGCTGAGTGCTCGGTCGCTGATTTTTCCAAAGCCGTTGACGATTTGGGCTTGTTATTTCCCCTTTTAAAGCCTCGCGTCTTGAAGGCGCTGTCAATCGCTGCGCGTTGTGACGACGAGACTTCACCCTTAGAAAGGGAGCTTATCTACGCGGTTGCCGCAGTAATGGACTGTCCTGTTCCGAGTCTGGAGCAATGAAAGTCTGATTGGATTGCCTCGAAAGGCTGAGAAAATGGAGCTGGCGAGAGGAATCGAACCCCCGACCGGCTGATTACAAATCAGCTGCTCTACCTACTGAGCTACGCCAGCCAAATGCGGATCGCAATGATAGGCAAAGCGGCCAAATGATGCAATCTTTCTAGATAAACTTTTTTAAGACTTTTTTGGTTGACAAACACCTGCGACGTCTGGAAAATGTGCCGCCTTTCGGAGGGGTTCCCGAGTGGCCAAAGGGATCAGACTGTAAATCTGACGCGAAAGCTTCGGTGGTTCGAATCCACCCCCCTCCACCATATTCAGGCGTTGTGGTTTGCTCAGGCAAGTTCAGGACGTTGTAAAGTAATACTGGTCGCTCGGCGACTGGTGTTGCGGAAAGCAAATTTGTTGTGCCCATGGCTTGGTAAATTTGAATAGACCCTGCCGTTGCTTCGGTGACCGCGGGGGTTGGTTGCAGACAAGCAAAAAGCTGTTCTGCAGCGGGAAACGGTAGTGCGGGTATAGTTCAATGGTAGAACCTCAGCCTTCCAAGCTGATGATGCGGGTTCGATTCCCGCTACCCGCTCCAAAAGAATAGGAAGTTACAGGCTCATATAGCTCAGTAGGTAGAGCACTTCCTTGGTAAGGAAGAGGTCACCGGTTCAAATCCGGTTATGAGCTCCACTTCCGATAGAATGCAACGGTGGCGGTGCCAGCGTTGTTTTAACAGACGGTTTATGCCGTTAAAACGTAGCTAGCAGCGCTGGTGCAAGATTTAGGAGACTGTCGTAATGGCAAAGGAAAAGTTTGAGCGTAATAAGCCTCACGTAAACGTGGGCACAATTGGTCACGTAGACCATGGTAAAACG
>NZ_CBFHWH010000159.1:0-2042 GCF_965659035.1 Aequoribacter sp.
CGACCATAGCGGATTCGCCAGCGGCAGCACTGCGTACCAACATGCTAAACACCTCCGTACCTTTACCTTCTTTCATTTTGGCAAGCGCAAATTGGCCAAACTCGGTAGCGCTAACCTCTGGCTCTCCCTGTGATAAACGCAAAGGGATCGAGGTAAGCTCAGCGTGGTCTGAGACCACCAAAAAGTCGAGGGGGCGATGACGCTGCACTCGTGCTTTGTAAAACGGATGAATAACGGGCAAACCCATAGCATACCGATACGCGGTTTCTGGGTCGGTGCTGCGGTTTTGAAACAAGAAGGCATCAAACGAATAGGCGGTATGAAGGTGAGTGTCGCCCCACAATAAGGTGCGCCTTTTCTCATCTTGGGCAAGAGCACCCAACGAAACATTGGAACAAAGAGCGGCCATCAAGGCAGCACATACAAAGGGTTTACGCATCTTATTATCATCGTTTGGATTCTTGTTTAGAGTATAGGTTAGCGAACAGGCCCTGCCTATCGTCTGCATAAGGTCTGATGAGGACATTACAATCAAATAGGTTAATTTAAACCCTTATTTCTCACGATCCTTAATTAAGCGGCCAAATCACGTCGCTAGTACACGTCAGAGCAACACAATGTTCAGTGTGCTTGCGACAAGAAAACAGAATCTGACGTTTAAGCTCAGCGCCAGCGGGCGTATAATTGACGTTTAGCGTTTTGAGATGGCCTATGCAGTTTTCTGAATTTGGCACAAAGTTTACCGGCCAATCAGGTATCGTCGAGCTCATGGAAGATTTGGGAGAAGCCTTGAGCATTAATCCCGATATGATTTTCATGGGCGGCGGCAACCCCGCGCGCATTCCCGAAGCAGAAGCTATTTTTAAATCACATTTTGAAAACCTCATCAAAGACCCCACGCAATTCAACCGACTGGTGGGCATTTATCAATCGCCTAAGGGCGATCCTAGTTTTTGCGAAGATCTAGCGAGTTATTTGAATCGCACGCAAGGCTGGAAGCTCAGTGCAAAAAATATTGCCATTGCCAATGGCAGCCAATCCGCCTTTTTTATTGTCGCGAACATGCTGGCCGGCCATTCAGCGCAAGGCGATAAAACTCTGCACTTACCCTTGTCACCCGAATACTTGGGGTATGCCGACAGCGGATTAAGCAAGACATTCTTTACCGCTACCAAACCAAGCATCGAGCTACTTGAAGAGCAGTTGTTCAAGTATCACGTGGACTTCAATCATCTCAATCTACCAGAGACAACAAACGCCCTGTGTGTGTCGCGCCCCACCAACCCCACAGGCAACGTCTTGAGCGATGTGGAACTCGAGCACCTTAGCGCTATTGCGGCGGACAACAACATACCATTTATTATTGATGGAGCTTACGGCGTCCCCTTCCCCGATATCAATTTTGTGGCTGCAACCCCCCGCTGGGATGAGAACACCATTCTTATGTTAAGTCTGTCGAAGTTGGGGTTACCCGGTATCCGTGGGGGCATTGTCATTGCCAGCGAAGAGTTTGTTCAAGCCTTCACCAACGCAAACACCATTATCAGCCTTGCATGTAGCACGGTTGGCCCCTTGCTCGCGCAATCGCTCATCCGCTCGGGCGACTTAGACCACTTAACGCAAAACATTGTAAAACCCTATTACCAGGATAGTGCCGCGCATATAACTGCCACTTTGCACCGCGAACTCAAGGGCCTGCCGTATCGCATCCACAAACCTGAAGGCGCCATTTTTGTTTGGGTATGGTTTGAGGATCTTCCTATAAGCAGTCGAGAGCTGTACGAACGGTGCAAAGCTCAGGGGTTGCTTGTGGTGCCCGGCGAGAACTTTTTTATCGGTATTGAGGATGACTGGGCACACAAGCACCAGTGCTTGCGCATCTCTCACGCGCAAAGTAAGCCGGTAATTGATCAAGGTATTGCCATTTTGGCGCATGAGGCCAGAGCCGTTTACGCCTAATTTACCTCACGTTTGGCCCATCATCAGATTGTCCGCGTATCAGCTCAGGGCCCCAGTAGTACGAAATACTGCATCGACCGTTA
>NZ_CBFHWH010000160.1:0-1994 GCF_965659035.1 Aequoribacter sp.
TTTGACGAAGCGCGAACTATTATGGAGTCACTGTTGCAGAACCGCCCCTCCTCTCAGACTTACTTAATGAGCCTAGTGGATATTGCGGTACACCAACGCGACACCAGCTGGGTGTTGGGCACTTTGGAAAAGGCAACCAAACTTAATCCGGGTAACAAAGCGCTCACACTGGCGTACGCTCGCGCGCTAATGACCAATCAACAAGCGCATATCGCAGAGGCCGTGCTTGAACCTCTCGCGCGCGACGTCAAAAACGATCCCCTACTGTGGTACTGGCTCGCTGAAATTCAGGGTTTATCGGGCAACATTCAAGGACTACATCAAGCGCGGGGCGAATATTTTTTATTACATGGCATTGCCGACGAATCTGAAAAACAATTCCGCTACGCCCTTCAGTTAGCGCGCAACGACTTCGTCGAATCGTCAAAAATAGAAGAGCGATTGAAAGCCGTCTACGCCTTTCGGGATAGACTTGAAGAACTGTAACTAGAGCGTTGCTTTAAAACTTAGCATCCGCTCCAGTGGCAGCATCGCGCGCTCAGCCAAAGCAGGCTCAACGAAAATCTCGTTACCACCCACCTCAAACACCCGATCTAAGGCTTCTAGCTCATTCATCGCCATCCAGGGGCAGTTTGCACAGCTGCGACAAGTCGCACCATTACCTGCTGTGGGCGCAATCATGAAAGTCTTGCCGGGCGCAGCTTGTTGCAACTTATAAAAAATGCCTTGGTCTGTAGCGACAATAAATTTAGAGGCTTTGGAACTCACAGCGGCTTGAATGATTTGCGTTGTCGACCCTATTTGGTCAGCAATTTCGAGGACCGCATCGGGCGATTCTGGGTGCGCAAGGACTTCGGCATCAGGATGGGCTCTTTTTAGATCAAGAATACCGCGAGCCTTGAATTCTTCGTGCACAATACATGCGCCATCCCACGCGATGATGTCCGCGCCACTGGCTTTTTTGACATAGGCGCCCAAATGACGATCGGGCGCCCACAAGATTTTTTCGCCTTTTTGGTTCAGGTGTTCCGCAACCTGCAGAGCAATGCTAGAGGTAACCACCCAATCCGCTCGGGCTTTCACCGCCGCGGAGGTGTTAGCGTAGACCACCACCGTACGGTCTGGGTGCTGATTGCAAAAGGCATCAAATTGATCGATCGGGCAGCCTATGTCCAGCGAACAAGTGGCTTCAAGCGTAGGCATTAGGACACGCTTGTTGGGCGTTAAGATCTTCGCCGTCTCTCCCATGAACTTAACGCCCGCTACGATTAATGTTTTTGCGGGGTGATCGCGACCAAAACGCGCCATCTCTAGCGAATCAGAAACAAAGCCTCCAGTCTGCTCGGCCAGAGCCTGAACTTCTGGTGCCGTGTAGTAGTGAGCGACAAGCACAGCATCTTCTTGCTTGAGCTTTTGCGCAATCGACTCCATCAGCGCTTGCGTCTGCTGCTTACTGCGCTGAACCTGCTCGGCTTTGTCCAGATGATCCGAAACTTGCTGACGAATTCGATCTAAGTTGTCAGATGCTAAGCTCATAATTACCACCACCAGTAACTCAATGGGCGCGAATGTTACCACATCTTGACAGAAAGATTACTGCCCTTCCTCACACCAAGTTGCACGCTGCGTTAACAGCTACTAGGTTTGGTTCACGGTAAATGATAACCTTACTTAAATGTAATGAGAGTGGCGTACAGCAATGTCCGAAACAGACAGCCGTGAAAATCCGACCATCCTCGTCACCGACGATGATGCCATGACCCGAATGCTGACAAGACAGTGTCTTGAAGCCGAAGGCATGATTGTTCTGGAAGCCGAAAACGGACCCGCCGCCATCGATCTGTTTGTCCGTGAATCACCCGACTTAGTCTTCATGGATGTTCAAATGCCGGGCATGTCGGGCTTAGAAGTCTGCGAGCGCATTCGGCGTATGCCGCAAGGTCGCGATGTACCTATCCTGCTGGTTACGGGCGCCGATGATGAGGAAAGCATAG
>NZ_CBFHWH010000161.1:0-1992 GCF_965659035.1 Aequoribacter sp.
GCGTACGAGCGCCGGCGTCATAGTTGGCGAGCGATCGTGCCAAGCTGCCAGCAACGGGGAGACCGGACGAAAACGCGGAGACTAGATTGGCCGCGCCTAAACCAAGTAGCTCCTGGTCGGGCGATACGCGCTCACGGCGATTCGCTGCGAGCTTCCGAGCTGTGGAAATAGACTCTACGTAGGCGATAACAGCGATGAGGAAGGCAGGAGGGGCTAAGTGCAACCACAGGTTAGGGTTTAATGTGGGGGCCGAGAGTGGCGGGGCACCTGAAGGAACGGCACCCAACACGGCCACCCCTTGCTCTTCGACACCCAGCAGAAACCCAAGATAAGAAGCGCCAACCAGTGCAACCAAGGGCAAAAGTTTGACAGCGGAGTAGGTCACGGCTTTGGCAACGCTGAGCGCGTCCATCACGCCGATCATCAACAGCCGAGCGAGCACTAAAAACGCGATCGTCAAGAGCCCCAACGACACACTTTCACGACTGATAATTTCATCACTAACAATCAAGGCGTACAGTACATCCGGTACCGTTTCACCACCATTGCTTATGCCCAATATGGCCGGCAGTTGGCTGACTGCTATGACGACGCCCGATGCCGATATAAAACCCGACACCACAGGGCGACTCAGAAAATTGGCGATAAACCCAAAACGAAACAAACCCAGTAATGTCAGCGAAATACCCACAATGACGGTCAGAGTCGCCATCACCTGTAAGGGATCCAGCTTTAACACGGACGACGCTTCGTTGATCGTCGTGGCTGTTAAAATTGAAACGATGGCCACCGGCCCGACCGAAAGCGTTCGCCCAGTACCAAGCAGAGCATAAATGACGGCCGGCAAAATAGCAGAGTACAAACCCACTTGAACGGGGACACCCGCAACTAGGGCAAAACCTAATGCTTGGGGTACCATGGTGGCGATCAATACCCCGGACGCGACTAGATCCCGAGCCAAAACGCGTTCGTTATAGCCACTGATCCATGCAAGTGCTGGCAGTCCGAGCTTCAAGCAGTTACGCCCCTAAAAATAAACCATGTTGAGTCATCTAATTATCGGCACTCAGACCGAAAAATTGAATAACTTTCGCACCCAAATGCTTGTAATCCACTCGAGGTAATAGAGAATGCTCATAAAAAGGAGAAAGATATGACACCGTGGACGCAATACAACTTGGGCGAGGAAATACCACCGCCCGAAAATCTTGAGCCCGTACTAGAATTTCTGACGACACGACGATCGAGTCTTGCCACGAATCTTGAGTCTCCCGGCCCAACACAGCAAGAACTAGAACGCATGCTTACCATTGCCGCTCGAGTTCCCGATCACCGTCGCTTGAGCCCGTTTCGCTTCATCGTTATTGAAGGTGACAAACGCAATGCCTTGGGCGACCTTTGTCTTCAAGTCGCTCTGCAATCAAACTCGGAATTGCCCGAGCCGTTACAACATATTGAACGGACACGTTTGTTGCGCGCGCCCACAATTATTGCTGTCGCCTACAACCCCAAAAACGACGGAAAAACACCTGAGTGGGAGCAAACACTGGCCTGTGGGGCGTGTTGCTACAACTTGCTGTTGGCCGCCAAAGCGTCTGGATTTGGTGCCCAATGGATCACCGAATGGCTGACCTACGATAGTACGATTGCGGGCGCTCTAGGCCTTTTGGACCATGAACGCCTCGCAGGCTTTATCTACATTGGAACCAATAAAGAACCCCTTAAAGAGAGGGCGCGCCCGGATCTCGCCAAACTCATTACCTACTTATAAACAAGGCCGAATATGATCTCACTGCAAGATAAAACATTCCTAGTCACCGGAGCGGGTTCGGGTATCGGAGCGGCTACGACAGCTCAAATAATAGCGCTAGGTGGCAAAGTAGTGGGGGTCGATCGAACCATCGAACCCAAACAAGACGACCAGCAGCTTAACATCACGGCCGATGTGACCTCGCCAGGCGAATTGGAGCAAGCGGTTGCGGCCGCCAAATC
>NZ_CBFHWH010000162.1:0-1986 GCF_965659035.1 Aequoribacter sp.
CAGTAAACACGATGGGTTTGGTGGTCCCTCGTCGCGAGTGATTGCGCACCACATGGCCAGTCGTACCTCTGAAGAAGCCCGGCAAGATGTGCGCGAGATGATGGACGTTCAGCAAATTGATTCACGCACTTGGTTCATCGTCATGCCCTGGGTGAATGTGGCGGTCATGGAAACCGACGAAGGCTTGCTGTTATTGGATACCGGTTACGCGCCCGCAGGCCCTGTGCTGATTGATGTTTTAAAAGAAATCAGCGAAAAACCACTACACACCATTGTTTTTACCCACCATCATTTGGACCATGCATACGGTGCGTGGGCTTTTCAGCAAGCTGGCTTGACGCCACGCATTATTGCCTCTGACGCGTTCCTAACCGAAATGGGCTTAGATGTTCAGCTGGCTAATTTTGCGAATGCGCGTATGAATAACCAAGACCCTAGAGATATTCCGCGTACCATGGCCGAAATGGTTGCTCCGACCGAGACCTTTACTGGGACCAAGAGCTTGGTTATGGGCGGCGAGACCTTTGTACTACACGCTGCCCGTGGCGAGACTGAAGACCACGTTTGGATTCATGCGCCTGAGCGGAACATTGTGGTCAGTGGTGACTTTCATCAGCCGTTTTTGCCCAACGCCGGCAACGGTAAACGTCGCCAGCGACACATCGACGAGTGGGCCCAAGCACTGCGTGCCATGGCGGCTACCAAGCCCGACACGCTGCTGCCCATGCACGGACCGGTCATTCAAGGCGCGGACCTCGTTCAAGAAAAACTCGATACGGTAGCCAGCGCCTTTGAATCGATTGTTGCCCAAGTGACTCAAGGCTTGAACGCGGGTATGAGCCAAGACGCGATTATCCATAGTGTGGAATTGCCACTTGAGCTAAAAGACCACCCCGATCTGGATCCCTATTACAATACCGTGACCGATCTAGCGAAGATGGCAGTGCGTCAGTACACCGGCTGGTGGGACGGCGTCCCATCGCACTGGCAGGCACCCAGAACTCGAACAATCGCGCTGGCTGTGATTGAGGCTGCGGGTGGTATAGATGCATTTTTAGAGAAAACTCAGGCGATGATGGCATCGGATATCGCCATAGCGAGCCAATTTGCCGATTGGGCCCTGGAGGCCTACCCTCGAAATCGTGCGGTTTTAGATTTGAGTATGGACGTTTACGCAAAACGCATTGTGCCGGGTACGCCGTTGAATGAAATCTCTGTGTATTTAGGTCACATGGCTGAGCTTAAGTGGCGTATGGCGCGGTTAGATCAATAAACTTGGTCGTGGGTGCCGATATCCAAAAGTACAATGATCGCGCAATTCTTCAATTAAACCTTCGAGCATTTGGATGCCGGAAAGGTCACATAGGTTAACTGCATGGAGTGGGGAGTGTGTAAAAACAGGGCTAGTCACTGATGGAGCTCTACCAATGTAATTCAATATTCATCGATTCGTGTAGTACTCGCACAACGCGGATGGTATTTGCTGTCACTGTGTAAAAAATAAAGTGATGATTTATTTTGTAGTGGCGGTAGCCCTCTCGGATACCGTCGCATCGCCTGCCGACTTTTGGATTCTCTTGAATGGTATTCATACCAATTTCGAGCTCATCAAAGTACTTGTCCGCTTGCTCTAACCCGAAGTTTTCATGCGTATAAAGCCATATGTCTTTCAAGTCTCTCTGTGCCTTTGACTGAACACGAATTTGGCGCATTAATTACCCTAGTCCGGCGGTGAATTTGGCCTCAGCTCTGACGGCGTTCATGTCAAGCTCACCCGCATCGCCGCTTTTTTCACCTTCTATTAATGCTTGACGGAGTTTCTGTAGGGCGGAGTCAGCGTCTCGCTCCTCGAGCAAACGAAGCGAGTCTCGCACCAATTCGCTCGCGCTGGCATAACGTCGATTTTTGCCCACATTTGCGTCGATGTAGGCATTCCAATATTCACCGAGGCTAAGTGTTTGCGATTTGACTTGCGACATATCATCA
>NZ_CBFHWH010000163.1:0-1957 GCF_965659035.1 Aequoribacter sp.
GGATCAAAGAAACCCGAGAGTCCGCGATTAAATTGCTGGAATACCGCGGCTTCACCCCCGAGGAATTAGAAGATTTGTGGCTCCAGCGCGGAGATGATTATTTCTTGCGAGAACGCGCTGAAGACATCGCGTGGCATACCGAAGCCATAGCAAGTCACCATGACCAACGCACACCCCTAGTGTTGGCCAAGCACACTAACGACTCAAGCGTCGCTAATGCGACACAGATGTTTATTCACGCTCGCAGTCGCCCGCATCTATTCTCTTTGATTTGCGCCACACTGGAACAATTAGATTTAAGCATTCACGATGCCCGCATTTACGGAGCCTCGGGTGGCATGACGCTGGATACTTTTTTCGTGCTCGATTCCTCAGGAGAAACCATTGAACACGACGCCCAGCGTACGCGACACGTCATCTCAGAGTTAACGACGGCCCTGACCGAGAGCACCAAAACCAATGGCATTGCGACTCGTCGGACGCCGCGCCAGTTCAAGTCGTTCTCGATTCCAACTCGTGCCCAAATAACGCAAGACCACGACAAGGGGCTATCAATACTTGAGGTAATTTCTCCCGATCGCCCAGGTCTGCTGGCTCGCCTTGGAAGAGTCTTTGTCGAATTTGGCATTGAAATTCAAACCGCTAAAATTCAGACCCTGGGCGAACGCGTGGAGGATTTGTTTTTTATTACCGACGCACAGCAGAATCCCATTACCGACCCAGATCTTTGTCAACAAATTGAAACCGCCATACGCGACACCCTAGACTCTCAGGTAAATGCCTCCGCATGAATGATTATTTAAATGCCCTGCAGCCCTATCCGTTTGCGCGTCTGCGCAACTTGTTTGAGGACCTAGAACCAAACCCCAGTCTACGACCTATTAATCTTGGCATTGGCGAGCCTCAGCACCAAGCACCCGAGCACGTGCTCAAAGCTCTGAACCAGCATATCGAGACGATTTCTAACTATCCGACCGTTCTTGGACTACCCGAACTCCGCGACGCTATAAGTTGCTGGGCGTGCGCTCGTTTCAACTTACCAACGCTCGACCCCAAAACCCAGGTATTACCCGTCAATGGTACTCGAGAGGCTCTCTTCTCTATCGCCCAAGTCATTTGCTCTCCGACACGCCCGAGCACCGTATTTGCACCCAACCCTTTTTATCAAATCTATGAGGGCGCGGCCTTAATGGCAGGTGCAACTTTAAAACTTCTGCCTTGCGAAGCGGACTGCAATCATCAGCCTGATTACAAATCGCTCTCAGATAACGATTGGGCAAGCTGCGACTTGCTTTATATCTGCAACCCAGGAAATCCCGCGGGCGGGCTCATTGATCGCGGCACGCTGAGTTTTTTAGTTGAAAAAGCCCTGCAACACGATTTTGTTATCGTCTCGGATGAGTGTTACAGCGAAATCTATCCTGCGGAAAACACCCCTCCTGCTGGGTTACTTGAGGTATGCGCCCAAATCGGCAACGAGGACTACCGCAACTGCTTGGTGTTCCACAGCTTATCAAAACGCTCGAACCTACCGGGTATGCGCTCTGGCTTTGTTGCTGGCGACGCTACGATCCTGAGCTCCTATCTGCAGTACCGCACATATCATGGCTGCACCATGCCGATTTATCACCAATATGCCAGCATTGCAGCGTGGCAAGACGAGCAGCACGTCGTGACCAACCGCTCGCTGTATCGTACAAAATTCGAGCTAGTATTAGACAGCCTCAAAGACCTCTACGACCTCAGCTATCCTGAGGGCGGCTTTTACATTTGGCTACCCACGCCTATCGACGACGAAATATTCGCCCGGCAGCTGTATCAAGAATTTGCCATAACCGCCTTACCCGGAACCTATCTAGGACGTGGCGTCGATGGACGCAACCCCGGCAAGGGCTATTTACGTCTCGCTCTCGTCGCCTCTGTCGAGGACTGTGTCGAGGCTGCAGAGCGCATCGCC
>NZ_CBFHWH010000164.1:0-1907 GCF_965659035.1 Aequoribacter sp.
TCCCACCAATACCACTGGGGGGCATCGCCGTACATCCAACCCGTAAATACCCGAGCAAAGGCCTTGATAATGTCTTGATCGTAGGTGGGGATACTGCGACCCTGGTCATCGAGCTGCACCGTCCCATCTTCGTTAAGCATAACCAAGCCAATGGTAAACAGCTGCATCATTTCGCGGGCGTAGTTTTCGTCGGGGCGAATGTTGCGCGCTGAATCGGCTTTTTCGTTACGCACCATGCTTAAGTACTCGCCCATCATGGGGTTAAGAGTGACATCTTTAAGTAGCTCGCGATAATTCCCCAGCGCGTTTTTGGCCAACAGATCGTGGTAATTAGCCACGCCTCGGGTATCGTTAAACAGGGCGTCTGAGATATCCGAGATCACAAAAATTTGGCTCAGCGCAAAGGCCATGCGCTGGCGCAGTTGGTCCTCGCCATAGACGAAGGTTTCCCACAGTACATCGCTTAATAAAGTACGTTTGTACCAGTCCAACTCCAAGTCGCTTTTGTCTAAGGGGTTTAGGCCCGCCGCACGCATGCGCTCATCTAAACCCTCTAAAATTTGCGACTGCGGCGCAGCCATCTGATTATTCTGCCAGGCCTCGAAGTCATAGTCGTCAGACCGAAGGTCCAGTAAGGCCGTTTGGGTGACACCAAAAGACGCCTGCGTTAAAAACCGCGCACCATCGATGGCCGCCGAATCTTGTGCCAGCTCAAAAAAAGTGGGCTCGGGCTCGGGCGTGTTGGTGACGGGTGGATTGGTCGTACCCGACGAGGGCGCAGGATTAGAGGTACCGCCACCCCCGCCGCCACCGCAGGCGGTCAGCAATACCAGGCAAAAAAATAATAAATAACGAAGATTAGACACGCGAGCTCCGCGGACGTTAAACACTCCCGAGGATAGCGTATTACACCGCAGGGAAGAAGTGTGAAATCGAATTCAGGGTTGGCGCTTGTTTTGGGGCTATGCTGTTGTGTTGATCCTGACTAAGGCTAAGCCAATCTTACCGAAACACTTTATATCACCGGCAACACCTCGAACTCACTCGTAAACGATGTGGCTTTAAACATAATCTTTCAATTTCGACCACTGACGCTCAAAAAGCTTACTGCTTCTTTCTCGCAATGTAGCCTTTACCCAAGCGTTTAACCAAAGATAGAATGTTAAAACAATGTTATTACTAAAAGGTGGAGCTATGCATTTAAAGCTCAGAAAAATCGGAAACTCGCGCGGCATTATTATCCCCGCCTCGGTGCTAGATACGCTGGGCATCGGCAATGACCTTGAAATGAGCGTATCCAACGATTCGATCATATTAAAGGCGTCGAATAATATCCGCGAGGGGTGGTTTGAAAGCTACCAGCCAGAGGACGACGCTGAACCCCTAGCCAACTTGCGTGAGTTGACGAGCGAGCAGGAGGACTGGGAATGGTAAGCCGTGGCGACGTGTACTGGGTTGAGCTTGATCCGACTGTGGGAAGCGAGATCAGGAAAACTCGCCCCTGCTTGATCATCTCGCCCGATGACATGAACCAGGTACTACCCAGAGTAATCATCGCGCCTATAACCTCAAAAGGACAGCGCCTGGGTTGCCGACCGGAGGTCATCATCAAGGGCAAACGTGGCCGAGTGTTACTCGATCAAATTCGCACAGTCGACAAGAAGCGACTGCAAGGCAAAGTGACCCATCTACCGTTGCTGCAGTGGCACGACACCCTCATTCAGATGTTGTCATGAAATAGGCACAGCAAACCAGCACCCAATTTTAGAGTCATCCCCAACCCTCAGCTTAGGCACACACTCATTCCCGCCCAAAACCCATCACAACCCGTCAAAAACATGACACCCCCTGCGCCCTACCCTAGGCTCAATACTGAGCAAAGGAGGGCAAATTATCGTCTCAGTAGT
>NZ_CBFHWH010000165.1:0-1857 GCF_965659035.1 Aequoribacter sp.
ACGATCGCAGCGTGCTACCGTCTCCCCCCGAGTCTGACAGCGACAAGGTGTTACCCTACATAACCCTGACCTTCGTGGTCGCCTTTTCACTAGGTTATTGGTTGGGATAGTTAGAGGATCTACTGACAAGGAGCTTAGAGATATGAATCAACGGACATTAAACATTTTAGTTGTGGTGGTATCGTGCGTCATCGTAGGCGTTTTCGCATTCGGTGAGTTGAACTGGAGCGACGATTGGTGGGTACTAGCCGCATGGTTCTTGCCTCTCTTGGGTGGCTGGCCAGTGATCGCCAAATATGCTCAATCAAACGAGAGGGCTGAGAGCGAATAAAGTTACGAGCTAGCCAGCGCCCCGTTTGGAGAATTCTACATACTGCGGTTGATCGATAAGGACCTGGGCTTCGACCGTCGCGCGTAAGTGCGCCTGCAGGGCGAGGTTGTCTAGGTCGACAAGACCCTCGCGGATGTGCTCGCAAAGTTTTGCGTTTAAGTCTTCTTGCGGTTCACAGTCACCCAAAAGAGCCTGCAGTCGGTTATTCGCTTGCCTGACCGCGCTGGCATTAAAACGTGCACTGCGGGCTAATATGCCCGCGGCATTGGCCGCGACTTGTGCGAGAAACTTGTCTTTGCCACTCAACAGTGGTGCGACGTTGTCTTTGAGGTGAGCCTGCAAGGCCTCAGCAAGCTCGGCATCGGTTGGTAGCAGAGCTTGATTCTGCTCGTCGGGGATGATTTCGAAACTCTGTGGCAGCAACAAGTTCACGCAATCGAGCTGGCCTTCGGAGGCGCGTCGGCCAATAATAGGGCGCTCGAGTGAGGTATTTACACCGGTCTTGTAGGTGTTGCCCATGCTTAAGCAGCATACTGACCACCAAAATGAGCCAAATACCATCCAGTAGTGAATGTCATCGGCGCTAATTTTTCGGCCGCTGTTGGCGTTGTAGGCTGTCAGTAAATCGTCTAAGTCGCCAAAGCCGCCGACAACGAACTCGTTACAGCCAAAGCGCCAGGAATTGACGCACAGCCAAGCAATGTCTTTGGCGGGGTCGGCGATAGAGGCGAGCTCCCAATCCAATACGGCACTGATGCCTATATTTGGGTCGACCATGAGGTTCCCGCTGCGAAAGTCACCGTGGTTCAGCACGTAATCGTGTTGCCTAGGCGCGTTTTCTAGGAGGTAACGCGCAGTGTAATCCAGCATAGGTTGCTGCATATTTAACGATAAATACTGATCGTAGGTTTGCTGGATAAAGTCCACGGCGGCCATTTTTTGTAAGCTGCCTGCCTGCAAAAAGGGCTGTGTGTCCATTGAGTGGATTAAGGCTAACTGCTCACCGCATTGGCGAGCGAGCTCAGGGCGAATACTCGCGAACTCTTGGGCTCTGGCAATTTTATGTCCGAGGGTCTCGCCTTCTAACCATTGCATCAAAAAGCCTATGCCAAGGTCGTCTTCTTCGTTTATGAGGGCCACTATTTGGGGCGCTTTGACGCCTACACTACGTGCTGCTTGAATCAGCTCGGCCTCGACCATGAGGCCCACACCTCCTAGATCCAGTGCTTGCTCAGATTCGCTGTCTTTGGCACGGCGCAAACAATAGGGAGTTAGACTTCCTTTGTGCTCCACATCGATTCGCCAAGTTTCTTGGCTTGCGCCACCGGTCAGTAACAACGCGTTCTCGACCTTAACCCCTTGGCCGAGATGCTTTTCGATGAAGGATTGCAGCCTAGTAATCACGCTTATTTCACTCCTTTTGGCGCCTTTTGGTTCATAAAGCCAAACAGATAGCCCGCGACGCGGCGCATTTGAATTTCTTCGGCGCCCTCGGTGATGCGGTAGCGGCGGTGATGCCGATAGAT
>NZ_CBFHWH010000166.1:0-1831 GCF_965659035.1 Aequoribacter sp.
ACATTAATTTATGGCTGCTGGAAGATAACAACGGCTGGACGATTGTTGATACCTGTATGAACATGTCGTCGGCGCGACAGCAATGGGAAGAACTCTTTACTACCGTATTGCAAAATAAACCCATTACTCGAGTCATCGCCACCCACTTACACCCCGATCACGTCGGTCTCGCGGGCTGGCTATGTGAGCGCTTTGATTGTGAGCTATGGATGTCACGCACTGATTACACGATGTGCCGCATGCTGGTATCTGACACCGGGCGCGCAGCGCCGGAGGCCGGCATTCGTTTTTATCACCGCGCTGGTTTTAACGAGAAGCAACTGACGAGTTACCGCGAGCGATTCGGGGGCTTTGGCTCTGTGGTTTATCAGCTGCCGGACTCTTACCGCCGCCTAGTCGATGGCGACCACCTAGAAATCAATGGCAACTACTGGCAGATGGTTGTAGGCAAAGGCCACGCACCCGAACATATCTCGCTGTATTGCCCCGCGCTCAAATGCTTAATTTCGGGCGACCAAGTACTGCCTCGAATTACCTCTAACGTCAGCGTGTTCCCAACCGAACCCGAGGGCAACCCGCTGCGCGAATGGCTGCTCTCTAACGCCAGAATACGCGAGCTCTTGCCCGAGGATCTTTTAGTACTGCCTGCTCACGGCAACCCGTTCTACGGTCTGCACAAACGTTTAACCCAATTAATCGATGGTCACGAGCGTGACCTCGATGCGCTGTACGAACATTTGAGCGAGCCTAAACGCGCAATTGATTGCTTTGAGGTCCTGTTCCAGCGTGTGATTGGCGACGATATGATCATGATGGCGACGGGCGAGAGCATTGCGCACTTAAACTGCTTAAAGGATCGGCGCCGCATCAAACGCTTCTTGGACGAAGACGGCGTATATTGGTACCAAGCGTTACCCGAAAGTCGCCAAATCCGCCTGCCCTAAGTACAACAAGAACTCGATATTGAGCCCCAGCCAGAGCGCGGTAGACTCGAAACAGACAGCAGGAAATGCCCATGGACTTTGCTATACCGGAAGAACTACAAGCCTTTTTAAATGAAGTCGATGCTTTCATCGAAGCCGAGATCAAACCCCTTGAGCAAGCCGATGACAACATCCGCTTTTTTGATCACCGTCGCGAACATGCCCGCACCAATTGGGATGAGGGTGGTGTGCCCCGTGAAGAATGGGAGGCTTTATTAGCAGAGGCTCGCCGCCGCGCCGATGCCGCCGGCGTATACCGTTACCCCTTCCCAAGCGAGTTTGGAGGACGAAATGGTACAAATCTTGGTATGGCAATTATCCGCGAGCACTTAGCTGCTAAAGGTTTAGGATTACACAACGACCTGCAAAATGAGCATTCTGTGGTGGGTAACAATATCGGCTTGCTGCTGATGCTTGAATACGGCACGTCCGAACAAAAAGCCCATTGGATCGATGGCCTTGCCACGGGCAATAAAGGGTTTGCTTTTGGCATTACTGAACCCAACCACGGGTCGGATGCTACCCATATGGAAACCACGGCCATACGCCAGGGCAATGACTTCGTGATTAACGGGGTAAAAACTTGGAACACCGGCATTCATGTGGCTGAGTACGATATGGTCATGGCTCGCACCTCTGGCAAAGCCGGAGATGCGCAGGGCATTACCGCCTTTCTCGTACCCATGAAAGCACCTGGCGTCAAAATCGAAGAATTTTTGTGGACCTTCAACATGCCATCAGACCACGGTACCGTAAGTTTTACCGATGTCATGGTTCCTGAGAGCGCCATCTTCGGAGGTGAAGGCCGAGGCCTCCAAGTGATTCAACACTTCTTCAACGAGAACCGT
>NZ_CBFHWH010000167.1:0-1777 GCF_965659035.1 Aequoribacter sp.
TCCCGATGAGGCCGAAGTCAACGTGTTGGTGTTGCAAGACACTTCAGCCATTCAAGTGGCTGTTGATGCGTCCTTGCCGCAAGCTAATGATGACGGGACCTACTCGACAGTTGTGCGTTTAGTTGTTGCTAACACGGGTAACGTGACGCTGTCAGACTTGCGCCTGACATCTGACTTGGCCGCTGTCTTCCCCGCGGGTTACACCTTGGATATGAGTGCGGCCACGATCGATAGCGATCTGATCCAGCTAAATTCAGCCTATGACGGCTCAACCGATACCAATGTGTTCCTGTTGGATTCTGTAAGTGGCTTTGATAGCAGCTTATCAGTGGGTGATGACGTGGTTGTGACTATCCCTCTCAGCTTTACCCCTGGTGAGGAGCAGCGTTTCACGCTTGAAGCGCAAGCTCATGGTGATTCTACTGTCGGCCCTGCTAGCGATACGGCAGCCGACGAAGAGGGTCCGATGGCAGGAACCGTTAGCATTACTCCAACCGGTGTGTTGGGCGTGAGCTTGCAGGCGACGCCTACTCGGGAAACTCAGCCTTCGGCTGACCCCAACGCTCGTTGTGAGAACGCAGCTTGTACCACCGAGCTGGTAATTAATGTCGAGAACTCGGGTAATACCGACCTCAGCGACGTGAACGTGGCGCCGGTGCTGGGTGGCTTAAGTGGCTTCCCGGATGGAACGGTAATTACCATTCGCTCTGTGTCTGTAACAGGTGACCTAACAACGGCTGATGAGACCATCGAGTCACAAACCTTTGTGATTGGTCAGGATCCATTGCCTTCGCTATTAACTGGCGATGAGTCATTGGCGCCCGGTGATTCGGGTGAAGTGCGTCTAGTGATTGATTTCACTCTGCCAGCAGGTACTAAGTCTGAAGACTTTGATATCTCGGCCGAGGGTGAATCGGTTGATGCAATCAATGGTGAACCCGTAACGGATACGTCGAACAACGGTACCGATACCGACGCTAATGGCAACGGCCCTGCTGATGATTCCACCCCGACGCCCTTGAAAGTGGCGCGTCAGCCGATCATCGGTGTGGTTGCGCAAAGCGGCAGCAATACTGACGACACCGTAATGACCTTGGTTGACTCTGGGGATGCTACGTTGCCAGTGAGTGAGCGTACCTTAACTTACGAGACGAGTTTCCAAACCGAGATTACCAACTTAGGTAATACCGATCTCGAAAACGTGGATGTGGTTACCTCGCTAGAAGCTACCTTCCCAACCTTGGCAACCCAGCCCGGTCAGCCCGTGAGCGTGGTTCCTGAAAGCATCGTAGTCATCAAAGTATCCTACGACGAGAACGGTAATGAGGTTATGACACCGCTGCCAACGGCGGTTAATACCAACTTCGACGGTATTAATGACGTGAACCTCATTGACCGCAACGAAGTCTCGTTGGCACCCGGTGAGTCGCTGCGCATCACTTACGACGTTCAAGTCGAAGTGAACTACGGTGACACCGATACACTCGAGACCCTGCAGCGCCAGACCTTTGAAACTCAGGTAGCCGCGAATGGTACTGACCCCAACACGGGGCGCACGATCTCGGATTTGTCGAACGACGTGCCCGAGAAAAACCTGAGTGATCTGAGTGCCAATGAAGTCAAGAGCTCGATCGATACCGACGGTGACTTGACCCGAACGAAGACGGCGAGAACGAACCGACACCGCTGAACTTCCCAGCGGCGGCCGAAGGCAGGATGTGCCGCGATACCGACGGCGATAAGCAGTGTACCGATGCTGACGAAGCCCTTGCGGGTT
>NZ_CBFHWH010000168.1:0-679 GCF_965659035.1 Aequoribacter sp.
GAGGGCGGCGATAATTTGTATCTCTCTTCAGTGGTAGCGCTTGATGCTGTCACGGGCGAGTACCGTTGGCACTTTCAAGAAACCCCAGGTGATTCGTGGGATTACACCGCAACACAGCACATTATGTTGGCCGATATGGAAATCGACGGCCTTACCCGCAAGGTGCTGTGGCATGCGCCTAAAAACGGGTTCTTTTTTATTATCGATCGCGCCTCCGGCGAGCTAATTTCTGCCGAGCCCTACGTCAAAGTGACTTGGGCAACAGGCTATGACCCCGTAACGAAACGCCCAATCGAAACCGACAACGCCGACTATTCACAGGGGCCTCAGTTGCAGTGGCCATCGCCAATGGGCGGTCACAACTGGCAGCCCATGGCGCATCATCCTGGCACCGGTTTAGTGTATATACCTATTCACGAAATGGCGTATCAATACGCCGACGAGCCCGCCTATCGCGTCAATCCCGGACACTGGAATACGGCCGTCGAGACCGACCAAGGCGGGTTCAATAACGCGCTGCTTATGGAGGCATTGCAGGCGCGAGCGGGGCAAGGATATTTGCTGGCTTGGGACCCAGTGACTCAGTCCGAACGCTGGCGAATTCCACTGCCGACCATCTGGAATGGTGGCGTGCTAGCCACCGCTGGTGGTTTGGTCATTCAAGGCAATTCGGCCGCCG
>NZ_CBFHWH010000168.1:751-1730 GCF_965659035.1 Aequoribacter sp.
CTCCTGTCGCCTACAGCATCGACGGAGAGCAATACATTGCCGTTGCCGTGAGCTGGGGCGGGGCCGTGGCGCTTGCTGGGGGTATTCCTCCCGGCCCTAAGCCTGAACGAGCCCGCATAATGGCTTTTAAGCTCGGAGCTGGGGCTGTGCTACCACCTTTGCCTGAAGCGCGGGCTCTGACACAGCCGCCCGAGCCTTGGACGCAAGACGCGCAGGTGCTGGACCAGGGGCGGACTCTGTACATGGATTTTTGTCTGCCTTGTCACGGTAATGGCGTCGTCGGTAACGGCAGCGTTCCCGATCTGCGCCACTTACCCAGTGGCTTCTACGAGGCGTGGGACGCGATTGTATTGGATGGCGCTTTGGTCAAAGCGGGCATGGTTGGGTTTTCGGATGTGCTCAGCCCTGATGATTCGGCGGCGATAAAAGCTTACGTACTGACTCGAGCTCAGCAAGATTGGGAGCTATCTCAGCAAGCCTCTTGGTGGGTCGCCACGAAAAAGTGGTTTTATGACAAGGTTGCGGTAGTCTTACTGTGGCTTGCGGAGTTAGCGAGCTAATTGCCACTGCCTGCTTGATGGGGAAGGGTACTTTGCTGGAGCCCAAAAACGCCGTTAGCAGGTGCGCCGCATCTGCAAGCCTAGCGTGCGACTAGAGTGTCGCAGCGGTAGTGTGGCTCGCCATCCAAGCTGTGCTGTGCGGCAAGCTCGGGTAATAGGGTGCTCATGGACTGAGCGAGGTCCCACGGGCTGTTAATCACAAGCATGCCAGAACTGGTCATGCCATAGCCCTCGCTGTCTGCACGCTCGCCCAGTTCAAAACAGTCGACTCTTTGACTTAGCCCCACGGTCAACGCTTTAACCATTTGATTACTGAGGCTTCGATCGACCACGGGGTACCAAATGGCGATAACCGCGTTGTCCATTTTACTTAACGCTTTGTGAACCGTTTTGGGAATATCTTGGTAGTCAGTTTTTAA
>NZ_CBFHWH010000169.1:0-1709 GCF_965659035.1 Aequoribacter sp.
TTCTGCGCAGGCTGTGAGCTCAATGAAGTCATCTCGATCGCCAGCGTCTCAGGCGCAAGCCATTCAGCGGTTAGAGCATCGATGTAAACTCGATCGATGTTGGTTTGCCAGTACCGACGAGCCAAGGGCTCATGAACCACAGAGGCATAACCACTGTTCTGAATTTGCTCATCCAGCCAAGTCTCATAATCTAGATCAGCTGGACTAGGTTTTGTCGCTTGATCACCCGATTCCCACCGATCCAACCACTCTTTAACCTGAGCTAGGCGTTCTTTCCACTCTTTGGCTTGCTTCAAGTAATCTTCGATGCTTTCCGAATCGACGTCACTCACCTCGGGCACATTGACCATAGGCCCGGTAAGTTGACCCTTTGTCGCACGCTGACTACCCGATTGAGCCTGACGCACAGTTATCTCATCGACTCGTACCTGCTTGCTCAGCAAGTCAGCCCAGCTAACTGTCATCGATAACTGGTTTGCGGCTAGAAGGTTGGTCGCTAAATTTTCCGAATCCGCGATCTGCAGACCCTCCAGACTCAATCGCCCCCGCCAGATATTGAATTCGGCTTGTTCGATATCGACGGTCGCACCGTTGGCTGCAGCGAGCGCTGATGACAACAAACCACGAGCATTGTTATTAGCCCATTGATTGCCCGTAAAGCCGGCAACAAGTATGACAACACCCGCGACCGCGGCACCCTTCCAGCGCCAAAAGCCGATTTGTTTATCGAGTGCCGCTAGGATGCCTTGCGAGGCGCTGACACCCAAGGTCAATTGGAGCACCCACCGTCCAACCGGCTTACTGGCAAAGGATTGATATTTGGAGCTCCCCTCAAGAGACGTCGCTCCGCGACGCAGCCAGCCTAATCCCGCCATCAGCAAAGCCGATATCACCGCCGTCATTGGCAAAGTCCATAGCAATGCGCCAGACACCAGGGGGTATTCCAACCCAAACCACGCCAGCACAGGAAGGGAAGCCACGTTCATCCAGCTCTCTGCGAGCGGCCCAGTCAGTAACCACTGCCCCGAGCTGAAGATCACTCCCGCCCCGAGCCAGAAGAGCGTCTTGGTCACAAGCGTAGCCACGGCCAAAACACCCCAGTTGACGCGAATAACACTCGTCAACACCAGCACGCTCAACAACAAGCCTAAGCTATTTGACGCACTCACGACAGACGCGAGGCAAGCACCCAACCAAGTACTGACAACGACATGTGGCGTCGAAACACCACCTCGTAAAAACTGCTTAATCGAATGTCCTAGCACGCGCCCAACTCCCACTGACAAAGGGTTAATTCTGGCATCATACACTGGCAGGTCTAATGTATAATAGCGCGCAAACATAACATTGGCTCAGATGAGCCGCTAATCAGAGCCCTGCCCATGACTATCGCAACACGAAACTTAAGCCTGCTTATCGGCGCGCAATTGGCGTTCGTATCGGGCTCTGTCATCACAGTAACCATGGGTGGCATTATCGGGGCCAAAATAGCGCCCAGTGCCAGTATCGCCACACTGCCCGTATCCCTCATGATTCTGGGTACAGCGCTCGGCACCATACCAGCCTCTCGAATCATGCAGGCTTTGGGGCGTAAAACGGGTTTTATTGGCGCTGCTCTGGCCGCTGCCGGCGCGATGCTAATGGCCGAATTTGCCATTAAAGCTTCTTTATTTTGGCTGTACTGCATCGCTACAACCTGCACAGGTGTT
>NZ_CBFHWH010000170.1:0-1697 GCF_965659035.1 Aequoribacter sp.
AAGGGGTCACAACTTTCTGCATCAACCTGACCTAAAGTACCAACAACGATCCCTGACACACCCTCTTCATCGACATAATAAGCATCGCCGTTAATAGTGGCATCTGAACTTGCATCTAACATCGAGGTCGAAAGCTTGGTGCGAACATCACCGACGACTCTGGTATCGTCTTTTAAAATAACATTTCGACACCCTACAATTGCGTCATCCCAAACGCCTGCGGTCGCGACGTTTCTGACCACGACACCTGCCGTCAGCGACTGAGTAGCCAACGAACCACCACTAGAACCGCTGCGAACACCAACCACCGACACTTTATGGATCGTATCACCATTGTCGTCAGTCGCTGGCTGATCACCATTCATGATGTAAGACACAACATAGGTGTATCCATCCTCTGAGACTTTCTCGCATTCCCAGTTTCCTGGATCCTCAGTACTCAAGTTTTCTGTACAAAAACCATTGGTAGACACATCGCCATTGGTCAAATCAGAAACGGCCTGCTTAAGGCCTTTTTCGGCGTTACGCGTAGCATCGTCAGCCGCCTTGGAGTTAACGGATGTGCGCTCTTGCACGACTGTCTGCTCAACCGTGCTGAGGCCAGCCAAAGCCAACAGGGAAAGCGTCACGACGCTCACCAGCAAAACCGCCCCCTTCTGCTTCGAAGGCAGGGTTTTAAACGTTTGGTATGGTGTTTTCATAAATTGCGCTGCCATAAGGTGTCTCCCCCGACATTAATTGCGTCTAAAGTTGCGAATCGTCGCAACCGTACTAAAGTTTCGTGTGACTGGGTTGTTGCCCAGCGATGAAATCGTGTATTCGAACTTAACCGCTAACACTTTGTCCCAATTACCACCCACATTACTGCGGGCTACGTATTGCTCCACTGATCCGTCAGAGCCCGACGCAAAACTGCCGCCACTTTCCGTCTGGGCGTCGATACCATAGCGTATGCTGAAGTTTTCTATACCCTCTACTAGCTCAACTTCTGCTCCAGAGCTTAGCTGCAGGTAGAAAGAGTCTCCACCGCGGCCGTTATCCGCCACATAGAAACGTCGGACATCCAGTTTCATTACACTGGTCTGCGGATCATAGGTGCAACCCGCCGTACCCGAGCCACAGCTCGTTGGGTCGTAGGTTAATACCGTTGCACTATTAACCGCGGCCACTTCGATTGCTGTTGCCTGAGAGCAATTGCTCAACACAATGGTGTCGCCCGCGCTAAACCCATGACCGTCGGCGTTAAACGTAATTTGTCGATCAGCGGCATCGCCGCCATTCAAAACTATCTCGGCAGGGCACGTAGCCGCGTTGTCAGGGTCCACGGCACAGGTCGTTGCCTGCGACGCAGAAATTACGGAATAAATTGTGATGATGTCACTACTAACGGATCTTGAAATCCCTAAACCACTGGCGCCAGTACTGTCATTAGCGTAGAGGTATGGATGAAGGGTATCCGCCGTCGGCGTGACATCGAGGTAGAGCTTGTCATTACTATCGGGCAAGCAACCCCAGTAGCCTGCCCCCGAGAAAGAAGAGCGTAAAACCTGTGACATGACTCGTCCGTTCTCTACCACAACGGCACCCAAACGCTGATCAGCCCATGAGGCCCGAGCGGTTGAATAGATTTCTAAACTGCCCGCCAGCAGCACAGCCCCAAGAGCAAGGGCAATCATGATTTCGACGAGGGTGTAACC
>NZ_CBFHWH010000171.1:0-1664 GCF_965659035.1 Aequoribacter sp.
ATTTAACGTATTTCTGGCAATACACGACCACCAGTGGGAAGTAGGGCATAAGCGGGGTAATGATATTAGAAGTCGAGTCGCCTACTCGGTAGGCGGCCTGGGTGAGGTCTGGTGAAATACCCAACTGCATCAACATGGGTACAAAAATCGGGGCTAAAAGCGCCCACTTTGCGGACGCGGACCCCACAAATAAGTTAAGCAGCGCGGTCAGCAAAACAATGCCAATGACAGTGATAGATCCCGGTAGCCCCGACGCTTTTAATAACTCCGCGCCTTCCAACGCCAACAAAATCCCCAAATTAGATGCAGAAAAACTGTAAATAAATTGGGCAATAAAAAACATGATGACTAGGTAGTAGCCCATATCTTGCATCGACTTGGTCATACCTTCGATGACGTCTTTCGAGCTTTTAACGGTGCCAGCTACGACGCCGTAAACCACTGCGGGCAGTAGGAACAAGACAAAGATGAGCGGAACAATGGAGCCCATCAGGGGCGCCCCAAATTCTGTTAGAGTGCCGCCAGCTCCGCGCCAAGCAGATGTCTCGGGGATCGCACTCGCAACCAGAGCAACGGCCGCCACCCCCATGCTGATTAGCGCGTATCGTAATGCCTTTTGCTCTTGGGCATTCAGGCTTTCGCTGACATCTGATGTCGATGGGTTGGCGTCCAGAGCCGTGCCCTGCAGTCGGGGTTCTACAATTCGATCGGTAATAAACCAACCTAGCAGGATAATGACGATTGAAGAGAGCGAGGTGAAGTAGTAGTTGTTGAGGGGATTGAGCACGATGTCTGGATTGAGAATTTGCGCGCCAGTTTGGGTAATGCCCTGCAACATAGGGTCAATGGCAGAGGGGATAAAGTTGGCTGAAAAGCCACCTGATACACCGGCGAAGGCAGCGGCAATACCCGCCAAGGGGTGGCGACCTGCGGCATAGAAAATGACCCCGCCTAGGGGAATGACAAGCACATATCCGGCATCGGCTGCGGTATGGCTAACAATACCCACCAAGATAATCATGGGGGTTAGCAGCCAGCGAGCAGTGACGCTAAGCAGAGCCTTCAAACCGGTGTTGATAAAACCTGTGTGTTCAGCAACGCCAATCCCCAACATGGCAACCAAGACCACGCCAATCGGGTGAAAATGCGCAAAATTTTTGACCAGCTGAGTCATGAATGTGGCAAGTGCATCTCCTGACAATTGGTTGTGCACAATGACCGCGGTGCCCGTGCGAGGATCGATTAAGTCGTAATCGAATAGGGAAAAAATGGCTGACAATGCCCACACCACGAAGAGTAAGCCGACAAATAGCATGGCGGGGTCGGGTAGCGCATTGCCCCAGCGCTCGATAGTGGACAAGGCGCGTTGTCCCAAAGTTTTTTGCGTCATAGCCGTTTCCTTAAACTTTTAATATTGAAATTGGACGTTATCTCGCCACTCAGGTCAAGGTGAAAAGAGATCCAAGCGTCAGTGCTAGATTGTAAGCTGCGCCGGTATAGTCCATCTAAAACTTGCGGCCTATCCGCGTATCCGTTGAAATGGCATTAACAGACAAGAGTAGCCGTTTATGTCCGATCGTCCTTTTTGCCGACGTTGTGGTACCCCGCTCACCGAGCGCGTGCCCAAAGGGGATCACAAGCCCCGCTGGTGCTGTGAGGCCTGT
>NZ_CBFHWH010000172.1:0-1647 GCF_965659035.1 Aequoribacter sp.
CTGCCGAATAAACCGATGTAAGCCATTGTGTTCTCTTTATGCATTATTGATGACCTAGATTCTGCATCAATTCAGCTTGCGTGCAAAGTAGCGATTCGGAACACTCGGTCTTGAAAAGACTTTTACATTCCTCGTCGAGGCAGAGTAGTCTATTGGCCTAACGGAGCGACTTCTGCGTAACAAGTAAAAAATTGAGGTAACGGCATGTTTCGAACGGTTTCCATTTTGGTTAGTTTTGTTATGTTGGGCGCGTGTAGTTCCTCTCAGGTCGATCCCGTGCCTTGGGATTCCGCAGCGGTCAGAACCACATCTGGGCTTGTTATACCCGCGAAGCAGGGTGCGGTTTTAACCTATCGCGATATCCCCTACGCGCAAGCGCCGGTGAGTGCTTTGCGTTGGAAGGCGCCTCGCCCCTATTCAAAGCCCAATGCGGTGATTCCGGCGCAGGCCATTAGCGACACGAGAGATACAGTCGCGTGTGTCCAGCAAGCTTATGATGCAGGCGGCGTACCGGGCGAGGGTATCGTCGGTACTGAGGACTGCCTGTATATGGACATCAAAGCCCAGGTAGGTTCGATGGGTGCCACTAAGCCCGTCATGGTGTGGATTCATGGTGGGGGTAATACCTCGGGCTACAAAGGCTTTTACAACTTCGATGAGTTAGTGCGCCGTGAAGATGTGATTGTAGTGACCTTTAATTACCGCTTGGGGCCGCTTGGCTGGTTTGCGCATCCCTCGATACAAGCAGAAGGCGGCGAATTGAGTGGCGCCGCCAATTTCGGGCACCTAGACATCATTGAGGCACTAAAATGGGTGAAGACGAACATCGGGGGATTTGGGGGTGACCCTGATAACGTGACCATCTTTGGTGAATCGGCGGGTGGCCATAATGTTTTCGCAATGTTGGCATCACCCCTTGCTGATGGGTTGTTTCATAAAGCAATTTCGCAATCGGGCTACGTTAAGTCTGCTACGCCCGAGCAAGCGTTTAATCGCGACAACGCCGATCCCACCATGCGCCGCACGAGCTGGCAGCTTCTGCAGCAGTTGGACGTAGACCCCCTAGCGTCGGCAGATACTTTGCGAGGTCTTAATGCCCACGCTTTGTACGAGGCCTACTACGAACTCGATGGTGAAGGTGACGTGCCGCTGACCGTTGCCGATGGTGTCGTTATTCCCGAAGAAGGTTTTATGGCGGCGCTAGGTGACGCACGATACGCTAAAAACGTGCCGGTCATCGCTGGGGCGAACCGTGACGAGGTGACTCTGTGGCTCGGTACGCACCGATACTTTGTCGAGGCAAGCTATCCTTTCACCAAGCTGTTGCCACCAAGACTCAAAGTTAAAGACGCTGCGGTCTATCAAGATTGGATTCGCGTACGCTCGGCAGCTTGGAAAGTACGTGGTGTTGACCAACCATTAAGGTATTTGCAAGAGGCTGGCTACACCGATCTGTATGCGTATCGTTTTGACTGGGATGATCAAGAGACGTCATTCTTTGCTGATTTCCCTGCAATTATTGGCGCAGCCCACGGAATAGATATTGCCTTTTTAACCGGTGCGTTTACTTACGGGCCAGTATCCCCCTGGGTTTATCCTGATTCAGCAGAGCGCCAAGAAATGATGGAGTTAATGATGGGTGCTTGG
>NZ_CBFHWH010000173.1:0-1581 GCF_965659035.1 Aequoribacter sp.
TTTACTTCCCTGTGGCATGGACGCTTAGCGTCCCTCGCTCGAGAGAGCTAAGCGTCATTTCGAAGATTATTACAGGCAAAGTGAGTCTACGTTTTTTGTAAATGAAACCGACTCTTATCTTCGTTGCCACGCTGCCGCTAAGCTTTTAAGGCGGCGAATCTGTTTTAAGCAACGACATCAGGGGTTTGAGTAAGGCGATGAGGCCCGATGGTCGGTCTTACGAGGGAAGTTAATGAATAGGCTGATGCCATCCGATAATCTTGCCTTGGCCACACGTTACTGGACCTTGGCCTTGTTGACAGGCGTTTATGCGCTCAGCGTTCTAGATCGTTACCTTCTTGGTATTTTATTACCTCAAATTAAACTCGAGATGACCCTTTCAGATACCTCGCTGGGTTTGCTTAGTGGTACGGCATTTGCAATTTTTTACGCGACTCTGGGGCTTCCGATCGCGCGTTTGGCAGATCGTAGTAGCCGCAAGACAATCATTTCGTGTTCGCTGCTCATGTTTAGTTTGATGACGGCAATCTGCGGTACAGCAAAGAATTTTGTCACCTTATTTATTGCTCGAATGGGGGTAGGCGTTGGTGAGGCCGGCACCAGCCCATCATCGTACTCGATGATTTCCGATTTGTTTGAAAAAGATCAACGCTCAACTGCGATGACGATTTTCTTTATTGGCGGCAACGTAGGGCTGCTCGCCGGCTTTGTTGCTGGAGGCTATGTCGCCGCACAATATGGATGGCGAGAAGCTTTTTTGGTGGCCGGTATTCCCGGTCTCGTGCTCGCGCCACTGCTTTTTCTGACATTGCGCGAGCCCAGCCGGGGGCTCTCCGATAACTTGACCCATTCGAACCCGTCCACAAAATCTTCTCTGACGGAATGTATTCGATTTGTCTGGAGCCAAGCGTCTTACAGACATCTGATTATGGGGCAGGGGATTCTGCTGGTCGTTATGAATGGGGTGGTCGCATGGTTACCTTCATTCTTGGCACGGTCGCACGGCATGGCTGCAGATTCCGTTGGCCTGCAAATGGGACTTGTGCTGGGTTTGGGTGGACCTATAGGGATGCTTGTCGTGGGGCGTCTGGCTGATCGATATACCCGTCTCGATTTGCGATGGGGTAGCTGGGTCGTGGCTATTGGCTGTTTGGTTCTGATTCCTGGCTATATTTTGGTCCTCGTGGCGCCCAGCGGAACTCTTGCGATGGCCGCCTTTTTTATTCCTGCTCTGATGGGATCTTTTTTTGCGGGTCCTACTGCAGCATTGAGCCAGGGTTTAACCCCTCCGCACATGCGCACTACATCGGGCGCCCTGTTTTTGATGATCACCAATTTAATTGGGCTCGGATTAGGGCCTTTAGGTTTTGGTCTATTGAGTGATGCCTTAACTGATTCACTTGGCAAAGAAAGTTTGCGTTACGCCTTAGGGCTCGCGCCCTTGTTAGCGTTATGGAGCGCTTATCATTATCTCTGTGCAGGGCGCATGTTGGAGGTCGGGGTACTGCGAGCCGAGGGGCATGGTCAATCCCTTACCTAAAAGTGGGGCGGCTTAGAGCGAGCGAAATAGGCGAGCAGTGG
>NZ_CBFHWH010000174.1:0-1565 GCF_965659035.1 Aequoribacter sp.
ATCGGTGCCGGTGTAATCTTTACCGATTAGGTCAACCAGCATTAAGTGGTTGTCGGTGCCGCCCGACACAATTTTGAATCCACGTGAGATAAAGGTCGCCGCCATCGTGCGCGCATTGGCGACGACTTGCTTCTGATAATCGACAAACTCGGGGCTTTGCGCTTCCAAAAAGCTAACCGCTTTGGCTGCGATCACATGCATCAGTGGGCCACCCTGGCCGCCAGGGAATACCGCCGAGTTGAACTTTTTGTGCAGTTCTGGGTTTTCCCGCGCAAGGATGATACCGCCGCGAGGTCCGCGCAGGGTTTTATGCGTGGTCGAGGTCACAACGTCCGCAAAAGGTACGGGGTTAGGGTATACGCCGGCGGCAACAAGACCCGCAATGTGAGCCATGTCGACCAGTAAGTAAGCGCCAACTTTGTCCGCTATCTCACGAAAACGCGCCCAATCCATTACACGCGAATAAGCCGAGAAACCGGCGATAATCATTTTGGGCTTGTGCTCTAAAGCTAGCGCTTCAACTTGGTCGTAATCCACCTCTCCAGTTTCAGTATTTAAGCCGTACTGAATCGCGTTGTAGTTTTTGCCTGAGAAGTTGGGTTTAGCGCCGTGCGTCAAGTGACCGCCGTCGGCTAAGCTCATGCCCAAGATCGTGTCGCCTGGTTGTAGTAGCGCCAAAAAGACGGCTGAATTTGCCTGCGAGCCTGAGTGTGGTTGCACGTTAGCATACGCTGCGCCAAACAGAGCTTTGGCACGATCGATGGCTAAATCTTCGGCTTTATCCACGAATTCACATCCGCCATAGTAACGCTTGCCCGAATAGCCTTCGGCATATTTGTTGGTCAGCTTGTTGCCTTGAGCTTCCATAACGCGGGGGCTAGCATAGTTTTCTGACGCAATAAGCTCGATGTGGTCTTCTTGGCGCTGTTCTTCTTCTTGAATAGCTGCCCACAACTCGGGATCAAAATCAGCGATGTTCATCGTGGATTCAAACATGATGGCTTCCTGTATCGGGTGGCTCAACGGCCGGCTTAAAGAAGGCGCGATTTTACCTTAAACGCTTTGTGAAGATAACCGCTTTTTTGCACTCATTTCGTGCATGTTTCACACTTGTTCTACTCGTCTTGCGATGTCAGATAGGAGTCGCCCGGAACAACCACAGCGCGGCCTTTCAGCGCTGTGCGTCCGAGCAACATTCTAAAACGCATGCGTTCGCGGTTGGTGAGCGTCAGTTCTGCAGTAAAGGTTTGGTCGCCTAAGGTAATTTCGGTATCGATGACATAACGATCTTCTGCGTGTCCACCAGAGTCTCTTACGACGCGTTGGTCTTTGACAGGGGCGGTGCAATGCACTTCGGTGGTTGGGTCGCCTTGTATGGGGTGAACGCCAAAGCGCACCCATTGCTGGCCATTGCGTTCAAACGGCTCGATGTAAAAGGTGTGCAAGGCACTGGTGCGCGCGCCAGTATCGACCTTGGCTTTGATGTGCTCGATGCCCAGTTCGGGCAGTGCTAGCCATTCGCGCCAGCCTACTTGAATTGCCTTGGGCATGTTGTTGCTCGATTC
>NZ_CBFHWH010000175.1:0-1455 GCF_965659035.1 Aequoribacter sp.
TATTTTTACCCGAGTCTGTTTCTTGGCTGTTAAACGTGCGAGGCAGTGATATCCCCCAATTGCCAATATTGCAAAGCCACGCCCTATTACAAGCGGATGGGAGTGTTCAATGGTTTATCGAATCCTCACGACTTCCAGCCGATTGGCAAGCCCATGTTGGTACCGGTGTAACGGCGCATAATCCGAGTGAATTAGAGAGCATCTTAGCGTCTTGTTCAGGTCAAAACGTAGGCGCGGATCCGCTGAATACCAATGCGGCTTCTTGGCAGACGATGTTGGCTCAAGGTGTGAATGTGATCGCCAAGGCTTGCCCAATTATGGCCGCGAAGGCCGCTAAGAATGCGGTAGAAGTCGAAGGTACCCGACAGGCGCACAAACGTGATGCCGCGGCGAAAGCCGCCTTTTTGGCCTGGATTGACGAAAGCGTGGCTGCGGATAGATTCCCAGATGAAGCAGAATTAGCCGATAAGCTTCACGAGTTTCGCTGTCAAAATCCTGAGTTCTTAGAGCCATCGTTCAGCACCATTTCGGCCGCTGGTCCCAACGGAGCTCTGTGTCATTACAATCATCGCAATGGGGTGCCGGGACCTCTGGTGAACAACTCGCTCTACCTAGTCGATAGTGGTGGACAGTATTTAGACGGCACGACCGATGTGACTCGAACGGTGGCGATTGGACAACCGACTCCCGAGATGCGCCGCAACTTCACCTTGGTGCTGAAAGGGCACATTGCCCTGGCGCGCATTCGTTTCCCAAAAGGTACCTCGGGGATGCAGCTCGACAGTTTGGCGCGGCAGTTCTTATGGCAACAAGAGCTGGATTTTGAACACGGTACGGGGCATGGCGTAGGGAGTTATCTGAGCGTTCATGAAGGTCCCCAGCGTATTGCTAAGTTAGGCAGTCCAACGCCTTTGGAAGAGGGTATGATCGTCTCTAACGAGCCTGGTTATTATGAAGAGGACCAATACGGTATCCGCTGTGAAAATCTGCAGGTTGTCGTCCCCGGCGAACGCGACGGCTTTTACGCTTTTGAGACGCTGACCTTGCTGCCGTTTGATTGTCGCCTAATGGTATTGGACATGTTGACCGCCGATGAAATAAGCTGGGTAAATCAATATCATGCGCGTGTAAATAACGAGATAAGCCCCTTGGTGGATTCCGCTACGCGCGACTGGCTGCAGCGAGCAACGGCCCCTTTGCCGCTTTGAACTGCGAAGTGCATCGCTGGTAACCTACGACAACAACAACACAGGAGTACGCTATGGCAACTGCAGGATTACAAGATCACTGGTCATCTCGATGGACTTTTTTGATGGCGTCGATCGGGTTCGCTGTTGGCTTGGGCAATATCTGGCGTTTTCCCTATGTCACGGGCGAGAACGGCGGTGCTGCGTTCGTACTCGTCTATTTAGCTTGTATTGTCGTGATCGGCATTCCCTGCATGATGGCAGAAAT
>NZ_CBFHWH010000176.1:0-1438 GCF_965659035.1 Aequoribacter sp.
GAACAGTTTCGCAGAATTGGTGCGTCGCTTCAGCGGGGATATGACACCCGCCGCGATGCTGGCGACCTTGCTTCACAGCGAGAACGTTATTCAGGTGAACGGCCAGTTGCGTCTGCAGAAAAAGGAGTATCTGCCTTTAGAGACATCGCACGAAAGACTGATGCTATTCGGAACAGACACAGCGGAACTCATGGGCTCTATCGAACACAATCTAGAGAGCCAGCACGATGACCGCTGGTTTCAGCGCAAAGTATCCAGTCACTTGCTGCATCGCGACGCCGTGCCTGAATTCAGAGCGCTGTCGAACCGTAAGTCGATGGAGTTGCTCGAATACTACGACTACTGGTTGTCTAAGCACGAAGTTGAAGAAGGCGATTCCAACGGTAGCTATGTCGCCGTGGGTATTTATTACACGCAAAATCAAGGTGAGGGTGAAACATGATGTTATTAAGGTACTTAGGCACGGCAGTAGTAATTGCCTTGCTCGCCTCATGTGGTGGAGGCGGTGGTGGTGGCGGTGCGGGAGCGCCGGCGCCGGCCGGCACGACCGGCGGAACGGATCCTGCGACGGGTGGTGGTACGAGCGGAGGCACCGATGGTGGAACTGATCTTGGTATCAGTGGCAGTGGCGCTCCCATTGCGTACGGCACGATCGATGCTTTTGGTAGCATCTTTGTAAATGGCGTCGAATTTAATACTGACAATGCGGCTATATTCGTCGATGGACAACCCGCAAATGAGCTGGATCTCTCGGTCGGTATGGTGGTGTCGGTAGAGGGCACCATCAATGCTGATGGCGTGACCGGCGAGGCGACGGTCGTTATTTTTGATAACGAGCTTAAAGGTCCAGTACAAGCTATCGCTTTAGACGCGCAGGGTGATGTGATGACCATCACGATCTTGGGCGTGAATGTGACGGTAGACCGTATTGCAACGACCTTCGAAAACACCACGTTTGACACTCTGGCCGTCGGCGATTTCGTCGAAATTAGCGGTTTTCCCGAAGGCTTGACGGATTTGCGCGCTACGCACTTAGAAAAGCGACAAGAGGTGTATGTCGAGGGTGAAACAGAGGTCGAAATTGAAGGTACTATCTCGGCCTTGACCGATACGACATTTCAGTTGCGCACTTACACGGTTGACTACACTGGAGCTGATCTGACTGAGGTAGCCGATAGCACCTTACTGGACGGAATGTACGTCGAGGTCAAAGGTACGCTCTCTGGCGATCAACTGATAGCGACCGAGGTAGAGGAAGAGCGCTCGTTCTCTGACAGCCTTGAAGCCGACGACGATTTCAGTTTGCAAGGCGCAGTCACTAATTATGTGGATGACTCGAGCTTCGAAATCGCGGGAGTCCCAATTGACGCGTCCAATGCAGTTAAAAAGCCGAGCGCCTTGACTATCGCCAATGGCGTCCTATTGGAAGTCGAGGGTA
>NZ_CBFHWH010000177.1:0-1409 GCF_965659035.1 Aequoribacter sp.
CAGCCTGAGCTGGGCTAGCCGTACCCCTATTAGTTTGAGTGATTACCGCGCGTTAGATGCGTTGGCTTTAGCCGAAGGCATTCGGCGTAAAGACTTTAGCGCAGCGGAAGTGTTGGAAACGGCGATTGCTCGCGCGGAAGCGATAAACCCCACCATTAATGCCATTGTCGAGCCGCTATACGATTACGCGCGCGATCAAATCAAGCAGGGCTTACCCGAAGGGCCGTTCGCTGGGGTGCCGTTTTTGTTGAAAGACTTGGGTTTAATGCTCGAAGGCACCAAAACCACCGAAGGCTCACGCTTTTTTAGGGACCAGGTCGCTTCTTACACCGACACTATGGTACAGCGTTATCTCAATGCTGGGTTTTTGATGATGGGAAAAAGTGCCAGCCCTGAGTTTGGGGGCACGGCTACGACGGAATCACTTTTGTTTGGTGATACGCGCAACCCTTGGGATTTAACAAAGACGACGGGTGGCTCATCTGGCGGGTCTGCGGCCGCAGTGGCTGCGGGTATCCTACCTTTGGCAAACGCGACCGATGGGGGTGGCTCTATTCGAATACCGGCCTCGTGCTGCGGTTTGTTTGGTATGAAACCCAGCCGTGCGCGCACTCCTCGAGGGCCCAACGCGATACACTCATGGATGAGCGTTACCCACTGCGTATCTCGGTCGGTCCGCGACAGCGCGGCGTTGTTAGATGCAACGGCGGGCCCGGAGGCGGGCGCAGCAGGTGGTCCACAAAGTCCCAGTCGCTCATTTACTGAGTATGCCAGCATGATGCCGCAAAAGCTGCGCATTGGTTTGGTGACCAAACCGGTGTCGCAAACGCCCGTGCATGTCGATTCCATTGCGGCGGTGATGCACACCGCTAAGCTTTGCGAGAGTCTCGGTCACAGTGTTGAGCCCGTCGAGCTGGGCATTGATCCGCGCGAGTTTTATGGTTCGACTGCTCAAGTAATGGCGGCCGGTACAGTGGCAAAAGTCAAGGCGCGTGAGCATGTGCTTGAGCGCAAAGTCACCGAGGACGATCTTGAACCCTTGATCTGGCAGCGCTATCAAGCAGCATTAAATAACAAGGCGTCTGATTATCACGAGTCGGTGCAAACCATTCATCGAATAGGCCGCCATGTGAGTGGCCTACACGAAAGGTTCGATGTCTTGCTGTCGCCGACGCTTGCAAATCCACCTTTGGATTTAGGTAAGCTCGCTTTAACACGCATGGACAAGGGCTACGAAATGGATGTCGTGAGCTACTCGGCGTTTACTATGCTGTTTAATGCCACAGGCGCGCCTGCAATGTCGGTGCCTTTGTATTGGACCGAGGCGGGCTTGCCCATTGGCACCATGTTCGCTGCCGATTTCGGTAACGAGGGTCTGTTGTATTCACTTGCCGGCCAGCTGGAGCAGG
>NZ_CBFHWH010000178.1:0-1393 GCF_965659035.1 Aequoribacter sp.
GGCCGAGGTGCTTGATGGTTAATTTGAGATCATGCCAAAGCCCGCCGTGTGCAAATCAACGGCGGTAGCTGATATTTGGTAAATAAGAAGATAGTATGTCGCCCAGATCTTTTAGTTTGTCCGACAAGAGAGGATTGTAGACTTGAGTGACCGAAGCAATAAAAAAGTCAAGGTTGCGGCTCGCAAGGCCGATACAGCAACGGCCAATCCCATCGGTCGCCGCTTACGCGAATTGCGCAAGGAGTATGACTGGACTCTCGCAGAAGTAGCAAAGAGGACAGGGATCTCTGTTGGTACCCTCTCAAAACTTGAGCACGGTAAGACAGACTTAAACTTTACCAGCGTGAACAAGCTGGCCAATGGGCTTGGGCTACCGGTTACGGAACTGACCAACCCACCGAGCCGTATTCAGGGTCGGCGCGCGATCACAATGGGTGGTGAGGGAGTCATGTTTAATACACCCGATGTCGATTATGAGGTGCTGTGTAGTGAGGTCGCTAACCACCAACAGGGTTATCTTAAGGGAGTGGTAAAATCCCATAAATTTGACCCCGAGCTGCCCTGGCATCGTCACCGAGGCCAGGAATTTCTATTTATCTTAAGTGGCAGGCTTGAGTTGCATACAGAGCTGTACCAGCCAGTGCAACTCGAGACCGGTGACAGCATACTGTTCGACTCCTCGATGGGTCATCATTATGTTTCGCTTGGTCACGAACATGCCCAAATTCTCATTAGTATGTCTTTAGAGGGGTACCAGAATGTCTCTGATACCTTCCGTATAAAAAAGGAAAAATTGTAATGACTTCAAAAGCGCCAGTCGGTAATCCGATCACCTTGCCCGATGGCAGTATCGCCCCCTTGTCGGCGGCTTACCGCGCCAACGGCATGCTATTTACATCTGGGCAATTGGCTTTCGATGCCGATGGAAAATTGCACACGGGAGACATCGGCGAGCAGACTCGATTGTGTCTAGAAAATATTCGACGCCTGTTGGTTTCGGAGGGCTTAGACGTGCAGGACATAGTTAAGGTCACAATTTGGCTCACAGACCCCAGTGACTTTGCTGGTTTTAATGCGGCTTATAGCGAATTTTTTGGGGATCACCGACCAGCCCGTTCGACGGTGCGCTCTGACCTTATGTTGCCGGGTGCGAATGTAGAAATAGAGGCCATAGCGATTTACTAGCACTTGCGTGAGCCCCAAGGGCCTTCACTAATCACGATACGTCTAAATCGCATTTAATTTGCGCAGCTATTTTCGAAAGCGAAACATTGTGGTACCGTTAGAAAATAAAGAGCGAAGATCTGGGAACAGCGAGTCATTTTGGACACTTTTGATATTATAATAATCGGAGCGGGTATGGCTGGGGCTTCTGTCGCAGCCGAGGTCAGTG
>NZ_CBFHWH010000179.1:0-248 GCF_965659035.1 Aequoribacter sp.
CTGACTTGCGCGGTGTCGTGTTCGCCTCTGCCAAGAAAGTATTTTTTGCCGGTGGTGATTTAAATGATTTGGTCAAAGTTCAGCCTGAAGAGGTCGAACAATTCTTTCAAGGCCTGCAAGCGACCAAGGCAGTGCTGCGACGTATCGAAAAGCTACCCGTACCCGTAGCCGCGGCTATTAACGGCGCGGCCTTGGGCGGTGGTTTTGAAATCGCCCTTTGCTGTAACTACCGTGTGGCCTGGAATGAT
>NZ_CBFHWH010000179.1:258-1358 GCF_965659035.1 Aequoribacter sp.
GGGCTTGCCTGAGGTTACGCTTGGTCTGTTGCCTGGCGGTGGTGGTGTGGTGCGTATGACTCGCTTGTTAGGTTTGGCGGCAGCGCTGCCTTACCTGACCGAAGGAACGCGAGTAACGCCTGATAAGGCACTGGCAGCAGGAATGATCCACGCAACGGTCGATACTTTAGAAGAGCTAGTCCCCAACGCTAAAGCGTGGATCTTAGCGCAAGAAGATATTCAAGCCGCAGCGACTCAGCCCTGGGATACCAAAGGCTACAAAGTACCCGGCGGCGGCATTAACTCGCCCGGTGTGTCTCAATTGGTCATGATTGCGCCTGCCATGCTGTACTCGAAAACTCGCGGTTTGCTTCCAGCGCCTGCGCGTATCCTAGACTGCGCGGTAGAGGCTTTGCGCTTAGATTTCGATGAGGCTTTAACCGTCGAATCGCGTGGTTTGGCCAACTTGGTCATTACGCCAGTCGCGAAGAACATGATTTCGACCTTTTTCTTTGGTTTGAACAAGATAAATGGTGGCGCGAGCCGTCCGAAAGGCGCAGACAAGCGCCCAACTCAAAAAGTGGGCATTTTGGGTGCGGGTATGATGGGTCAGGGCATTGCGTATTCATCAGCCATGGCAGGTATTCAGGTCGTTCTTAAAGATATCAGTGTCGATGCTGCCGAGAAAGGCAAAGCCTATACCGAAAAGCTATTGGCCAAGCGTGTTGCCAAAGGTCGCATGACCGAAGAGAAGAAGCAGGCCGTATTAGATTTGATTTTGCCAACAGCGTCGAACCAAGACCTACAGGGTTGTGATCTGATTATCGAAGCCGTGTTTGAGAACATGAAACTCAAACATCAGATTACCGCTGAGCTTGAAGGCTATTTAACCGAAGATGGTGTATGGGGTTCGAACACATCCACTTTGCCTATCACGCAATTGGCTGACGGTAGCGGCAAGCCTGAAAACTTCATCGGCATCCACTTCTTCTCGCCGGTCGACAAAATGCCATTAGTCGAAATTATTTGTGGCGAAAAAACCAGCGATGAAGCGTTGGCCAAAGCGTTTGATTACACCGTGCAAATTAAGAAAACCCCCATTGTGGTGAACGATTCACTGG
>NZ_CBFHWH010000180.1:0-1328 GCF_965659035.1 Aequoribacter sp.
AGGATCTACACTTAAACCATCACTGCAGGCCGCGTCGTAGACCATTTCGTGATGTTCGCCATCTTTAACGTAGCCTTTGATGATTTGAATGCGTTGCAGCGGTGCTGCGAGTGGATCACGCACGGCCCATACTAGGAACTTAGGTGCTTGGTTCTCGCGCGGGCTCAGATCTGACCCCATAGCGACGCCTGAATCATAGGCTTTTCGGGCCATATCGGTCTGATCTAACCAGTCGCTCTGAATGTCGTAGCCCGCGAAGAAACGGACCTTAATACGAGGGCCGGTCGTAGCGAAGGTCTCTTTGCGGCGGAAAGCGTCGTAAATCGACTCGCGTGTGTTTTCTTCCGCCCATACGCCGGCAAGGCCCGAGGCACTCCAGGTTTCGAACGATGAGCTGGCGATGTAATCATGACCATCGACCTGTGTCATTTGGTCTGGGTCTAGCCACTTTAAAACGGTGCCGGTTAAGAATGATGCAGGGATAGAGCCTCGGCGCTCGGCGGTGCCATCTAACAAACCGGCCTTCGAGAAAAAGGTCTCCTCGCGATCTGAAATAGCGGCCACGTGCGTGTCGCTGGCGCCAACTAAGCCGAACTTGTAGGGGTTGAGTCCGGTTTTCTCTTGCAGAGCTAGGCCACGAAAATACGCATCGCGCACGTAGCTACCCGGGGGGGCGCTGGGTAAGGTTGTCGCGACTCTGAAGGGCATAATCTCAAAGTCAGCCCACTCATCGTTTTTGGAAAGGGCGGGGTGAGTATCGGAGGTACCTTTGACTTGAGTGATTTCTACGATTGGCTCGTTACGCATACGTTGGGTAACGTAATCTTCCCCCATTGGGTTCCCCGCCCAATCGGTAAGGGTAAACATTTGGCCATTGGAGCCATTAGAATTGTGGGGTATGGCCAAACTCTCGATACCTTGTGCTCGCAAGCTGTCCATCCAGTCCCATAGGCCCTCGGGATTTTGCGAGTGAAAACGCGAGAAAGGTACAGCGGGCAATTTATCGGTACCGCGGAAAATGACATTGCGGTGAAGATTGCCGCGATCATCGGTTGAGGAAGTGTACTCGTAGGCAGCGAAGGTCGTGAAACGGCCCGGAACGTAGTATTGGTCGGCGGCTTCAATGCTGTCACGCCAGGCAGATTTAGTCACGGCCTCGGCAACTTTTGGGTCGACTTCGCCAGCAATGATGCCCGATATCAAAGACGGCACAAAACCGGCGAAGGCCTGCGATCGGCGGGGTATTGAGGTCTCGGTATAGTTGTCTGGCGCATTGATATTGTGCAGTGGCTTGGCCACTGCGTAATGCGAAAAGTCGGTGCTGGTAT
>NZ_CBFHWH010000181.1:0-1291 GCF_965659035.1 Aequoribacter sp.
GAGAAAGCCGCGTTAACGGCCAGGTTCTTGCGCCGCAAGATGGACGAGTACGATGCGCTGAAGGCCGAGATCGAGCAGTTGCGGGCCGAGCTTGCGGGTAATGAGCGGTGATAAGGCGGAGAGCGCCCTCAGGAATGATGCGAGCACCTTTGATAGACACTTGGAGGGCGGGCTTCTAGGAGAGTAGGCAGTTTTCAACTGCTACCAAGGCGTCCATTAGTGTGCGTCTTTTGAAGATATCGCTCGAGCGACATCAACGAGGGGTTTTAGCGCTATTCGCACGGCTCAGCCGCTTGTACGCTACTCTGTTTAAAGCCATAGACGATGAAGTATTATCGCGAGATAGTCTCCATTTAGCACTTAAGACCCTATATTTTGGTGCTGGCCGCTCGTGCTGTGGTTGTCTTTATTGCGGTTTGACTTGATTTGACTAAGCGTACGGTTTAACGTACCTTTTCCTTGGAGGGTAAGTTATGACATCACTTAACGTTACTGAAGCGCGGGCGAGTCTGTATAAATTGATTGATGAGACGACAGCTAGTCATCAGCCGATTGTCATCACCGGCAAGCGGGGCAATGCAGTGCTTTTGTCTGAATCAGATTGGAACGCGATTAACGAGACTTTATATCTTTTGTCTGTTCCGGGGATGCGTGAGTCCATCTTAGACGGTATGAACGAGAGTATAGAGAACTGCAGTACCGAATTGGATTGGTAATGTGGTTGCTCACCTACACAAAGCAAGCTCAGAGAGAAGCGCGGAAACTTGCATCTAGTGGCCTGAAGGGTAAGGCGCAGCAGTTATTAGCGATTATCCAGTCTGATCCCTGGCAGAATCCACCTCCATACGAGAAGCTGGTGGGTGATCTAAGCGGTGCATATTCAAGACGAATTAATATTCAGCACCGACTCGTTTATCAGGTTCTGGAAACCGAGAAGACAGTCAAAGTACTGAGGCTTTGGTCCCACTATGAATAACCGGTCGTTTCGGTTTTTGGGTCACGCGTTAAATTACTAAGAGACGTTGTTGCGCGATGCCGCAGCATTTAAAAACCGATAAGTGCTCTTATGTGTTGAGATTAATGAATGTTACTTCATAAAAATGGAATGTGTTGCTGGATGGTGATAAGGGCTCTTATCGCATTTTAAAGGGTAGTTTTCGGAGTTTCTGGATTCTATAAAAAAGAAACAAAATTCTGTTATAAATTTGCAAAGTAAAGTAATCGATTTACATTGCATTAAAGGTCTAAATTTGACGAACAAAACAAAAATTACGGTCGTGGGTTCTGGCTA
>NZ_CBFHWH010000182.1:0-1260 GCF_965659035.1 Aequoribacter sp.
ATGACACGAACGTCGCGCTGGGGGAAGGGGATGGTCAGGCCGGCAGCTTCGATGTCTTCCTTGATACGTTTATTTAGGTCCCATTTTGTGGAGCCAAAGTCTTCGACGCTCGTCCAAGCCCGGAGCTGCAGGTCCACCGAGCTTTCGCCCAGCGAGAACACAATAGCTTGCGCCTCGGGTTCAGCCAAAATTCTGGGTTCGGTTTTGATGATGTTGTGCAGTACCTCTAGCCCCGTATTGATATTGTCCGAGTAGGCGATGCTTGCAGTGATGTCGATTCTGCGCTTGCCGTTACGGGTAAAGTTGGTGATGTCGTTACCCCATATTGAAGAGTTTGGGCAGCTCAAATACAGGCCGTCGAAGCTACGCAGTACCGTCGTGAATAAATTGATTTCTTCCACAGTTCCAATGGTGGAGCCGAATGAGATGTAGTCGCCAGTTTTAAATGGGCGCAAGAATAGCAACATAATACCTGCGGCAATGTTGCTTAAGGTGTCTTTAAGCGCAAAACCGATGGCGAGCCCAGCCGCCCCAATGAGCGCGATGATGCTGGCGGTGTTAACGCCAAAGAGATCGAGAATGACAACGACGGCAACGGTGTAGACCAGATAACCAAGCGTCGTGTTCAAGATTGGCATTAGCATGGGGTCGAGCTTACCCAGTCGATTGTGGGTCTGTTGCAGTGCTTGGCGAAGTGCGCCAGCAACGACTTTAGCAACTATTAAAACGCCAGCGGCCAGCCCAATTTGGTAGGCGATGTGTACGACCGTAGCTTGGTTGTCATTCCAGAGTTGGAGTAATGAATCTTGCACGCGTTCCTCCGTGGTGTGCGCAAAGCTGAATGCTAGCGCTGGCACTGGAAGTACACAAGCAGTTTTAAGTTCAGCATAGGAAGCAAAACAAGCGGGTTGGCATTGGCTAAACCGGCTTTTGATGGTTATGATTCGTGCCTAAAAAAGGAGTCAGTATGGCAATTGATGTGATTGAATCGGGGTCGTTCCCCTTTAGCGAAACAATGAAGGTCAGATTTCGAGACACCGATTCACAGGGCCATTTGTACTTTGCGAATTATTTGGTATTTGCGGATGAAATCACTGGTTTTTACATGGACGAACTCGGTTTTCGTGCGACTCAGCCGAGCAAGGCGCCCAGCTTTATTTTCACGGTGAATATTCAGTGCGACTACATTGATGAAATTACTGCCAACGGCACTGTGCGCGGTTCGGTCGGATACCGCCGTTTGGGCCGCTCTAGTGCAGA
>NZ_CBFHWH010000183.1:0-1256 GCF_965659035.1 Aequoribacter sp.
AGGTAAATACGTCGGGCATTTTGTTCCAGTAAAACGAAAGGATTAGAAGGGTCGTCGATTTTAGCCAGGTAGTCGCGCAGGCCCGCGTATACGATGTCGCCCCCCTGAAGGTCAATGGTAACGACTAAAGTGTCGGTAGTGACGTTTATGACCCCTTGGTTTGTGGCATTCGAGAGACCTAAGGATGATTCATTAGAGGCTTCAATAATACTCGGGATGTCAGAGCTGCTGTCATCTAAACTGACGGATTCGGACGGCGCAAAAGCTGGTGTCATGACAGCTTGCTGTTCAGTCGCCTTATCTTTAAAGATGACCCACTCCGTCAGTAGCATCCATGAAAGAACGGCTATGGCGCCAATGAGTGCGTAGCGTTGAATGTCCATAGTGATCACTTATTTACGGTCTGTTGAGTTTTTGGAACAGGGTCATACCCACCATCGTGCCATGGATGGCATTTTCCCAATCGTTGGGCAGTTAGTATTGATCCACGTAAAGCGCCGTGCTCATGCAAGGCTTCGATTGCATATTCAGAGCAGGTTGGATAGAAGCGGCAGTTTCGCCCTAAAAAGGGGCTTAAAAGCAAACGATACAGCTTTATAAAATTAATCAGCAACTGACGCATTGGCTTTACGATATTCACTAATGTTCTGTGAGGCTTGAGTATGCACTTTTTCGATCATTTTCGTAATTGCAAGTCGTATAAACTTTGTGTCCAAGCTTCCAGCACCTGAGCGCGCCAACAATACCATGTCTAGAGGCAAAGCGCCCTCTTTTTGACACCGAAAAAGTTCGCGAGCTTGTCGTTTTACGCGATTTCGTCCAACCGCAGTTTTGATGTGTTTTTTTGCAATAACAAGGCCCAAACGAGACGTGTCGCTTAGGCTTGGTTTCGCGAGTAGTAGAAAGGTTTGAGAGCTGGCTTTGAAGGGCGCGTTATCAAAAACGTGTTGATAATCGCTTTTGGTCAGCAATCGTTTGCGCCGACCAAAAGAGAAGTCTTGCTTTGAATCGGTCACAGAACCAAGGGAGGTCCGATACGATTAAGCAGATAAACGCTTACGACCTTTGGCGCGACGACGGTTAATAAGCTGACGGCCAGACTTTGTAGCCATGCGAGCGCGAAAACCGTGAGTACGTTTGCGTTTTAAGACGCTTGGCTGAAAAGTTCTTTTCATGATGTACACCTAAAAAGTATATTGTTTAAGGCCAAAGGCCCGTTCAAAGGGCGCGTATTCTAGAGCCTTTCTATTCTCTAA
>NZ_CBFHWH010000184.1:0-1213 GCF_965659035.1 Aequoribacter sp.
AGTAGGGGTGAAGTCATGTTATCTTGCGGATCTCCAGAGTATTAATAGTAAAAATGCACCGCTTAACCCTGCGGCCGTGGCGGTCATACCAGACAGTGCGGTGCCCACGGTTAACCCGCCGAGCACCCAGCTGCCAATGATCCATAAGGGTGACTGCGCTTGACGTTGTGGCGTTTCAACAGTCTGTGGGGAGGCGGTTTGCAAAAATCGGTCTATGAGCTGGTTCGGTAACTTAGGCAATTGCTCGAGCAGTCCAGGCGCCTCGTCTTTTAACCGCTGCAGTGTGTTGCTTGCTGAATAGCGCTCTTGCATCCAGTTTTCAAGGAAGGGTTGAGCGGTGTCCCATAAGTTGAGCTGCGGGTAGAGCTCTCGTCCCAGACCTTCTATGTTGAGCAGGGTTTTTTGTAGCAGCACCAGCGAAGGCTGAATAGGCATATCAAAGCGGCTAGCGGTTTGGAATAGGTTAAGAAGTAGTTGTCCAAACGACAGCTCGGCGATGGGTTTTTCAAAGACGGGTTCGCAGACAGTGCGGATGGCGCTCTCAAAATCTTGAACGCGGGTATCGGGCGGTACCCAACCGCATTCGACGTGAAGCTCTGCCACGGTGCGATAGTCGCGTTTGAAGATACTCAGTAGATTACGAGCCAAGTAGTACTGATCGTCGGCGCTTAAGCTGCCGATAATTGCGCAATCAAGGGCGATATAGCTGGGTGTGTTGGGGTTGTTGGCATCAATGAGAATATTGCCAGGGTGCATGTCGGCGTGAAAAAAACTGTCGCGCAGCACCTGAGTAAAGAAGATTTCGACGCCGCGCTCTGCCAGGCACTTAAAGTTAACATCAAGCGCTTCGAGTTGAGCTCGGTTGTTGACAGGAATACCCGTCACCTCTTCCATCGTGTACACGCGGGATGTTGTGTAGTCCCAGTAGACTTGGGGTACGTATAGCTGGTCGCTATTCTCAAAATTGCGTCGCAACTGGCTGGCATTCGCTGCCTCTCGTGCCAGGTTGAGCTCATCCAGAATCGTTGCCGTGTAGTCGGCTACCACTTCTTGAGCTTTAAGGCGGTGTCCATCAGGATGCAATCGCGTAATCCATCGGGCCAGCCAAGCCATCCAGCGGGTATCTTCAATGATGGTTGCCTCAATGTCAGGCCGTATGACTTTAATGACGACGGATTCGCCCGTTCGCAGCTTTGCTTTGTGCACTTGGGCG
>NZ_CBFHWH010000185.1:0-1198 GCF_965659035.1 Aequoribacter sp.
GTGGCCGCTTCCGATGCAGACGCCCATCCCCGAGCACGGTAGTTAATATCAAACACCAAAGCGCGGTCTGGACGCTTCCACTGCTTTATTGCTTCGTAAAAGGCCTGACGCGCGGACTCTGACATTAAAGAGAGCGTAATGCCCGATACATAGAGCACGCTGTAGCCAGCAAATATTTGGGACCACTCGGACACAGAGTCAGCTTGGGTAAACCACTGTTTAGCAGCAGATTGCGCGCGCCAATAGTGAAACGACCGTTCTCCGTGCTCATCGGTTTGAATAGCGTACAATCCCGGTAGGGCATACTCAAGCACGTGAACTTGCTCCAGACCCACACCCTCTTCACGCCATTGCTGCTGCAGCCACTCACTGTAAGGGTCCGAGCCTAAACCCGTTAAAAACGAGACTGGGACGCCCATACGAGCCATGTAAATGCTGGTGTTGAGCGTATCGCCCCCCATGGCGATCCGAGAATTAGGGGTACTACCGACCAAACCCTCAGGAAAGGCCAGCTCAATCATGCATTCGCCAATGGCAAGCACTTTAGACGAACCTAATTGTGCAAAATCAAACATATCTCTGCCCTACTTAGCCATTAAACCCAAGGCTTTAGGCAAAGCCTCACTGATACCGGGAATATAGGTAACCAGCAACAGCACGACCAACATTGCCGCATACATCGGCAAGAGCGGCCGAATAATATTGTGAATGCTGGTTTTAGCGACCGCGCAACTCACGAACAACACCGAGCCCACCGGCGGAGTACACAGCCCAATCGATAAATTCAATACCATAATGATGCCAAAATGCAGCGGCGTAATGCCCATCTCCACAGCCGCTGGCAAAAAGATCGGTGTAAAAATCAGTACCGCCGGCGTCATGTCCATGAAGGAACCAACCAATAGCAGCACTAAGTTGATAATCAACAAAATAATGAGCGGATTATCACTGACCGCCAGCAGAGCATCTGCGACTTGGGTCGGAATATTATTGAACGCCAAGAGCCATGACATCGCCACCGAACTTGCCACCAAAAACATGACGATTGCGGTGGTTTCAGTCGCTTTTAAAAACACCGCGAACCACTGTGTCCGAGTAATTTCCTTGTAAATAGGTCCAGCGAGGACAAAGGAATACACCACCGCAATAGCCCCAGCTTCGGTGGCAGTGAATACGCCGCCAATAATTCCGCCAATAA
>NZ_CBFHWH010000186.1:0-913 GCF_965659035.1 Aequoribacter sp.
TTGCCAACCCAGCGCGCCAATGCCTCAAAAAATAAAATCTCAGACGTGTCGTTCAAGTTGGCTATGGCTTGAAAGTGGACAACGAAGTCTTTCGCGCGAATGTGCGCCAATACGCGCTGTCGCAGAGAGCGAGTGGTATGCTCTGAATCGCAAGCCCGATGCGTGGCTAACAGGTCATTAACATTCCCGCCATCAATGGGAGCCGTTATCGGGGTAACCACCCAATTATTGTCGGGTGCGTTGACATTTGACTTCAAAGCATTCAAATAGTGGTGTGCTCGGTGGGCTGTTCGTGACGCTCCGGTTGCAGGCATTAATACGATGGTGTGGGAATCTACCAAGGCGGTTTGGCAGCCTAGGGTTTGATAAAGGCTAAGGCAGGCGTCTCGCACTAAGCTGCGAACATGATTCACCCCGTGTTCTATTATGAGGGCATTAGCGCTGTCCAAACGGCATAGGATAAATTCGACGGCCTGAAGTGTTTGGGTTGCCCGCTCGATTTGCTTTTGAAATAACGCGAGACCTAGGCTGGGATCGAGCTCAAAAACGGTGGGTTCATGGCTTTTGTCCAGGTTGTTTGCTGAAAAGCTCAGCTCAATGAGAGTGGTGTGATAAGTTTCTTGCGATTCGGGTTTTAAGGGGTGCCATAAAATGTCGCGCAATAGTGGATTGGGTTTAAAGCGGATCTCGGAGGACATGCTGGTAAACTCGGGGGCGTGGCCTTGCCCGTCAGTAAACCAATTAGCCGCGGGAGTATTCAGAATTTCGTCTTCTCTGAGCCTCAGTTTTGCTAGCAGCTGAGCAGTGATGCACACAATATGCTGTTGTGCGTCGAGAACTAGGACGTCACGCTCTAGATGCCGGTAGATATTCTTGAGACTATTCTGCTGATCTGTGACTTCTTGTTGAATAT
>NZ_CBFHWH010000186.1:923-1179 GCF_965659035.1 Aequoribacter sp.
CAGAGTCTTGTGGGCGTGTTTCGATAGGTGCCAGCCGATGATGGCTGTCGAGATAGCAATATAGGCAAACGTAAAGCTATTGATCGAGACATAAAGAAGACTGTTGGGCACGAGTACTGTTGTCGGAGGTTTAGGTGCGAGAGTGCTTTGGAGTGAATGCAGAAATAGGAGGGTAAAAAATAGTCCCAAAAAGACGATGACAACGCGTTTTGTGTTGTCGCGGTTATACAGCAAAAAAGTTGCTAGCAGTGTAGGG
>NZ_CBFHWH010000187.1:0-1158 GCF_965659035.1 Aequoribacter sp.
AACTTCAGGGCCCGACCGTATTCATAGGTCAACCGAGTTACAAGGCCCATGGATGCGCTCCGGTCCGCTTGCAAGATCACCGCAACACGGTTTATTTTCGAAACATCTGGGTTCGCACGCTGTAAATTGCCGCGATAAACTCATCGCTGTTTTCCCCCATGGATATTGGGGTTCGGCGCACAGTCGATACGAATGATCCAGATAATCCGTCAGGGCCGATTCCCTCTACCTTGAAATTGTGACTTGTATCGAAAAGTCACCCCGTCAACAATGGGCGATATACTCCGGAGTATCGAAGAACGCATGATTTTTAATTGTCCCAACTGTGCTCTGTCACTGCACAAGTCGGCGTCTACATGGATATGTGAAAACCGACACACATTCGATATCGCTAAAGAAGGCTACATAAACCTACTCTTGCCAGCCAAAGGCCAAAGCAAGATGGCGGGTGACAGCGCCGATATGATTCAAGCGCGCCGAGCCATTCATGAAGCCGGCATCTACGAACCATTGGCGGCAACCTTATACGATGTAATTCGTGAACATATCCAGACCCCAACGAGTGCACTCGATATCGGCTGTGGTGAAGGCTATTACTCCCGTTATTTTCAAGAGCGTATGCCGTCACATCACTACTTCGGCATCGATATATCCAAAGCGGCGGTCAAAACTGCAGCCAAGCAAAACACGACCATTCAATACACGGTTGCCAGCGCTTTTCGAATACCGGTTGAATCGGCTTCAGTCGGGATAGCCACCCGAATCTTTGCACCTTCTGACGACGCGGAACTCCATCGCATACTATCAAGTGACGGCCACTACCTAGAGGTCGGTCCGTCTCCGAACCACTTGTGGGAGCTTCGCGAAGCACTTTATGATGAACCCACACCGCATGCCCCGCATCGAGTCGCGTTGAACGGATTTGATCTTGTACAGCAAGGCCAATGTCACTACCCTTTTGATTTGAATAATGATCAACTCAAACACCTCATCGCTGCAACACCCTTTTCCCACAAGGGCCATCGGGAGAAACGCGTTTTACTGCTGCAACGAAATCAGATAGTTGTCACTATGGCGTTTGAGTGGCGATTATTTAAAAAACTACCCTAACCCAACATAACAACAGGACTTTACCAATGCAGTACCAGTCAATTGCTT
>NZ_CBFHWH010000188.1:0-1141 GCF_965659035.1 Aequoribacter sp.
CGGCTTGGTACGGTATGCTGTCGGCTGCCTCACCCACCAGTAAAATTCGCTGAGCCGGGTTCAAAGGCAAGGTCGCGCTATTGTTTTTAAGCAGCACCAACGACTCTCGAACCGCCTGGCGAGCTAAATTTCGATGCTCTGGAGAACCCACGGTATCGGCGCTGACTCCGCGTCCCACTTCAAAGGTAGGGTTTAACAAACCAATGTCGGCTTTAAACTGTAAGACTCGCAGTACGGCTTCGTCCAAACGCTCTTCAGAAATTTGCCCTTGCTGGACTTGAGCAACAATATTGCTCAGTAAGGTTCGCCAGTCGTAGGGCGCCATGACCATATCAATGCCAGCATTAATGGCTTGCGGGCAAGAGCTAGCGCTGCAGCCTGCTACCTGTTCAATACCGTTCCAGTCGCTAACCACCATACCTCTAAAACCCAGTGTGTCGCGCAAAAGCCCGGTAAGTATGCTTTGGCTGCCGTGTACCTTTTCGCCATTGATGCTATTAAAGGTCGCCATCACGCTGTGCACGCCCGCACCAATAGCGCCGACATAGCCCGAGCTATGCATGTCCAGTAGCTCGTTCTCGTTAAGCACGGCATTGCCCTGATCGGTACCGCGGGTGGTGCCACCGTCACCTACAAAGTGTTTAGCCGTAGCACCCATGCCCAGGCTTTGTAAACCTGTAACCATAGCCTCGCCGTAAGCTTGCACTATTGCGGTGTCATCGGTGTAGCTCTCGTAGGTCCGGCCCCAACGATAGTCTTTTGCTTGAGCCACCGTGGGTGCAAAAATCCAATCGATACCGGTTGCCGCCACTTCAGTTGCGGTCGCCGCGCCGATTTGTTGCATCAACTCTGGATTATTCATCGCCCCCAAGCCGATATTGTGAGGAAAGAGGGTCGCACCCCGAACATTGTTGTGTCCGTGCACTGCGTCGGTACCCCAAACGATCGGAATGCCTGCCGAGCCTTGACTGGTGTCTAACGACGCGTCACGCAGCGCCCGTGAATAGGCTAACCACTCGCTTACAGACGCACCACGATTACCATTGGGGTAAGAGCCACCTCCGTTTAGCACGCTACCAATACCGTAACGGCGAATGTCCTCTAGGCTTATCGCTGAGATTTCGGCCTGAATGAGTTGCGC
>NZ_CBFHWH010000189.1:0-539 GCF_965659035.1 Aequoribacter sp.
GCCTATGCGAAAGGTGTGCCGATGGGAGGTCGCTTAAGCGGCCGATCACAAGCTCCATCGATGATGGTGTGGGCGGTTCAAGACCCCTTGTCGGCGCCTTTGCAGCGAGCGCAAGTTATTAAGGTTTGGCGCGATGTCGATGGTAATCACAACGAGCGCGTATTTGATGTCGCCTGTTCTGGTGATGCCCGGCCCGATGCCAATTTCCGCTGCCCCGATAACGGCGCAAGTGTCGATTTAAGCTCTTGCGATGTTCAGGCCGGCACTGGGCAGGCCGAGTTAAAAACGCTGTGGCAAGATCCTGAATTCGATGCCTCGCAATCGGCGGCTTATTTTGTTCGTGTGCTCGAGAACCCAACCTGTCGATGGAGCTCGTGGGATGCTGCAAGAGCGGGTATTAAACCCAATCCGGAGCTGCCCGCGATATTGCAGGAGCGCGCTTGGTCGTCGCCGATTTGGGTGAACTAGAGTAGAGCGTAGGTAGAGCCGGGGAAGTAGCCGGCACTAGGGTTTAAAAGGTCTCAGAAACCGTTTTGGGC
>NZ_CBFHWH010000189.1:549-1086 GCF_965659035.1 Aequoribacter sp.
AGCGCGCTTGGTCGTCGCCGATTTGGGTGAACTAGAGTTCAGGGAGTAGGTCGGGCCGGGCAAGTGTTCGGCCGTTCGCTTTAAAACGACTCAGAGACCGTTTTGGGCTCTTCGATAATGTAGCGGAATTCGCGGTTATCGGGTGAGGGCAAAATGACTTTGGGGTGCACTTTATCGGCGCTCAACTCAAAGCCAATAATAATGATGTCCTCGCCTGGACCGATCAGATGTGCCGCGGCACCATTGACACAGATATCGCCCTTGCCGCGCTCGCCTTCAATCGTGTAGGTTTCTAAACGCGCACCAGATGTATTGCTGACCACCAGCACTTTCTCGCCTGGCCACAGGCCTACGGCATCTAACAGGTTTGCATCAATTGTGATACTGCCCACGTAATCCAAGTCGGCTTGGGTGACCGTTGCCTTGTGAATTTTCGAGCGCATTTGCCAACGCATGAGTACTGACCTACAGAGTCCAAATGAGGGGCGTATCATTCCGTATTACAAAAATTTGTCAACCGTGGCGGACGCTATAACT
>NZ_CBFHWH010000190.1:0-1053 GCF_965659035.1 Aequoribacter sp.
CTCTTGACCGCTTTGGGTAGCAGTACGCTTGGCGCCTTAAGCGCCCAATTTAATTTGGCCCAAGCTCAGGTGTTGGGTGGCGGCGATTATCGCGCCTTGGTTTGCGTATTTTTGTACGGTGGTAACGACGCCTTTAACATGGTGATTCCCGAGTCGTTGGCCGAATACAACACCTATGCCGATACGCGTCGATCACTGGCGATTGAGCGTGATCAACTGCTTAAACTGAATCCCACCAATTGGCAGCCGGCTGATTATGCCCTGCACCCCGAAATGCCCGATCTTCGCGCGCTGTTCGACCAGCAAAAATTGGCGATTGTGGGCAATGTGGGTACCTTAATTCAGCCCACCACACAGCAAGATTACATTAACAAACGGGTGCCCTTACCGCCCCAGTTGTTCTCGCACAACGATCAGCAAAACTACGTCATGAGCCTGCAGGCTACCAAGCCACAGCAAGGTTGGGCCAGTCGCATGGCCGATTTAATGATGGACGCCAACACACACCCGCAGCTATCCATGAATATCTCTTTAAGTGGCGCCAACTCGTTACAGGCCGGTGGTCTGAGAGCGCCTTACGCCATCGGTAGCGGTGGGGTGTTGGATTATTGGTCGCTGCAGCCCGGCAACCCCGAGACTTGGTCGGTGCGCCGTAACCGCGCCTACGATGCGCTGTTGGCCAAAACCTATTCGCACGAGTTTGCACGTGAGTTTGCCACGGTGCAGCGTCGCTCGTTGGATTTAGGCGTTGAGCTGCGCTCGGCGCTGGAGCAAACCCCCGCACCGACCACCGAATTTAACGCCCAAAGCCGGCTGGCGGACATGCTGAAAATGGTGGCGCACATGATTGCCGCGCGCGAGTCTTTAGGCATGCGGCGTCAAATTTTCTTTGTGGGTATTGGCGACTACGACACTCACGGCGACCAGGCCAATCGCCACCCCCTGTTGATGCGTGAGCTAAATCATGCGCTGACCTCGTTTTATAACGCTACGGTTGAGTTGGGTGTGTCTGATCAAGTCACGACCTTTACTGCGAGTGATTTTGGTCGAACG
>NZ_CBFHWH010000191.1:0-1049 GCF_965659035.1 Aequoribacter sp.
CCTGAATTACGCTCAGAGCCTGCTCAACACACTCGCTTGCCTTTGCGGCCGGATACCCCAAGCTAATCGCCTCGTGTAACAAACGACCACGCAGGTAGGCATCACAACGGGGCAGTTGACCGGCTCTGATTGCCAACTCGAAAGCTTTATGAACTAAAGACCCGTGCACCGCGCTCGATTCAAGCCAATCCTGTGCAACAACAAGATCGTGCTCAACACCAGTCAAAACACTATCAGGCATCGCCTCGCTTGTCGCTGGAACAAATCGAGCGATTCGCATTGGGGTAAGATTGGACTCTGCTCCAGAGATTTCCTCGGATGTCTGTGGTATCAGGTGCCAAATGCATTCGTGAGTTGACAACTGCGTAACCTGCCCCAGCAGCGAACCTTTGGCAGGTCTGCAACGGTCCGGGTCCTGCTGCTTGTAGCTCGTCGTAATGTAAAGCGTCCGTTTGGCGCGGGTCGCCGCCACATAAAACAGACGCTTGAGTTCGTCGTTCAACGCGATTTTTTCCCGCTCGTGAAGCCAATTTCCAACGCTCAAACCCGTATTTTCGGCGCCTTTACTGCAACCCAGCAAAAACCCGTAGGCATGCGGCACTGGCAGCTCAGCCCATTCAAAAAGCTGCCGTGAAGACGATCGGCTACTGCGTCCCATAGCAGGGAGCACAACGTGATCAAATTCTAAGCCCTTCGATTTGTGCATGGTCATCACCGAGACTCGTGACGAACGTTGGCTAGTAATCGTTTTCGATTCCAGAAGTTCGGTGATTTCCCATGGAGAATCGAGCGTCGATGGGTTTTGTTCTAGCACCTCGAACAGGGTTTCTATCGCAACATGATCGCGATCACTGCTGTATATAGAGAACCCCGTTAAGCCCTCCCACAAAGTCTCTAGCCACAAGCGGACAGCCCTGCGTCCTCGGAACACAAAACCCCAGCGAATCACAGCATTAAAACGCGCCAAACAGCCCTGCAATTCAAGATCCTCAGAGTCTTGCTCTAGGGCGTAAAAACTTGCATGCCAATCACCCGTTTCCAAGCGCGCG
>NZ_CBFHWH010000192.1:0-1046 GCF_965659035.1 Aequoribacter sp.
CGCTTCCCTCACACAGTGAATGGATGGGGTGAAAATGAATAATTTGTCTGCGTTTCGTCGATCGGCTTTGTCGCTTGCTCTTGCGGCGCTTACGACGTCGGCTGTGGCGGATAATGAGCTTGTTGTTCAAGCCTACGATGAAGATGGCGCGTTAGCCGGTGTCGAAGTCGTACTGGACGGCGAGACGGTAGGCATCACCAAATCCGATGGCAGCTTAATGGCTGATCTAGATGCCGGTGGTCACGTGCTGGTGATTCGCGTTGATGGCAAGGAAAAAGTGGTTCGGTTCCCCTCGGGTGCCGGACAGCTGGCCGATTTAGTGGTCACCTTGAACGACGACGAGTTAACGCACTTTATCGACGTGTTTTCAGCCGTTGAAAGTGCGGCTGAAAAGCGGGATGTTGCCAAAGGCAAACTCCAGATTCGAGTTCGTAAAGGCGTTAAGTCTGCTGCCAATCAGATTGTCATGGTGTCCGGCGTCGGCGCGGTATCGACCAATATGCAGGGGCGTGCCGAGGTCGAAGTCCCTCGAGGCCCTGTAACGGTCAAATACGGCGATGAGAAGCGAGAGTTGCGCGTGTTAGGCGGCGTGACGCGCGCGGTAAATTTTGATCTACCCGGTGAAGAAGGCGGTTTCGAAGTCGCGATGCCCTCCATCGAAGAGGTGGTGGTGTTGGGTACTTTTAACCCTGCTGGTATGGAAGTGTCCGAACGCGACACGGCCAGCATTGTCGACACGATGGATAACGAGTTATTGGTTCGTTTTTCGGATGCAGATGTCGCGGCAGCAGTGGTTCGCGTGCCCGGTATTTCGGTACAGGACGACAAATTTATTTTCATTCGTGGCTTAGGCGGTCGCTACATTACTTCGACCTTAAATGGATCGACGCTTCCCAGTACCGACCCATCTAAGCGAACTGTCCCGCTCGATTTGTTCCCCAGCAGCTTTGTTAATCAGCTCGATATCAAAAAGACCTTCTTGGGTTTTATGCCCGGTGAATCTACCGGTGGTAATCTTGTCATTAACACGAAGACTTTCCCTGATG
>NZ_CBFHWH010000193.1:0-1026 GCF_965659035.1 Aequoribacter sp.
TGGTATGAGTTATCCAGCAGCACATTTGCTTGGGATGTGTTGCAGTTGAGCCCATCAAAGACATTACCGGCTCGGGGGTATCGCCCCACTGCTCTTGCATAACAGAAAAATCAACTGTTCTGGCGTCTATTCTGGGGGGAGTTCCGGTTTTTAAGCGGTCAACACGTAAATTGAGATCTCGTAAGCGGGCAGCTAAAGTCATAGCTGCAGGATCACCAGCGCGTCCACCTTGGCTTTGTTCTAAACCAATGTGGATCTTACCTGCTAAAAAAGTTCCGGCTGTTAGCACTACGGTTTGTGCTTTGAACCGAAGCCCCATTTGAGTGATGACGCCTTCTACTCGATCACCCTTGATAATGAGATCGTCGACCGCTTGCTGAAAAATCCAAAGGTTCGATTGCTGTTCTAAACGCTTACGAATTGCTGCTTTGTACAATACCCGGTCGGCTTGCGCACGAGTCGCTCTAACTGCAGGCCCTTTGCGGGAATTGAGTACTCGAAATTGTATTCCCGCCTCGTCAGTGGCTTCGGCCATTACGCCACCCAAGGCATCGATTTCTCGAACAAGATGGCTTTTCCCGATGCCACCTATAGCAGGGTTACACGACATTTGACCCAAAGTATCTACACTGTGTGTGATTAGTAACGTAGCGCAGCCCATCCTGGCCGAAGCTAGAGCGGCTTCGGTGCCGGCGTGACCGCCACCAATAACGATAACGTCAAAGGTCTGTGGATAGTCCACTGTATAACCCTCTTACTTTGAAAAAGAGGGGCATTATACGAGTAAATTTTTGTTCTAGCCAAAACTTGTTCTTGGTGTTTTTGAATAAGATACGTTTTTAAAACAATGTAAATAAATAGATATATATTAAGTATATAGTTCTTATTCTAGTAATTATTAGAGCGCCTTCTATCTGTGTAAAACGCTAAAAAAATGATCAGAATCATATATTTACGAATTTATAAAAGGTTGTAAAAAGTGGCCTAAGCTAGGTGGAAATATGACGTAAAATCTGTGTATAAGTC